>NZ_CAWUDP010000069.1:0-56195 GCF_963920835.1 Scytonema sp. PCC 10023 | reverse complement strand
TGGTCAGATTAAGGCTTTTTTCAAGCCCCCGCCTTTAGGCGTGGGGTTTCTGACTAACCTACTTCTCATGCCATTATGTTTCCTATCTAACCTAAGAGCATGGCACACAGGGCAAAGAGTTCTTAGATTTGACGCATGGTTGCTGCCACCAGATGACAAAGGTTTTATATGATCTATATGAGCAACTTTAAGTTCAATTTCACCCATGCACAACCCGTTCTTTTTTGGAGGTGCATCCCTTGGGCTAGTACAGATACCGCTAGAGCGCTTGTAAATGCGATCGCGGGTGAGTTGCCATTGTTCTGGCGGCTGGCGTTTCCACCAAAAAACCGGAAGGTTGGGATGCTGACGACGTTGCTTGATTTGTAGATATAATAACTCAGTTGACATGACGTGACGAAACTTGACTTAACACAACATGAGGTAACGAAACGGAAGGTGACGGAACTCGACTTAACGAGACTTGACGAAACAAATATTTAAAACAGTGAACAGTACCAGCCGCAGTGACGCCAGCGCGGTGGTAGGGATTTAAACCCGCCACCAACGCTTTCCACGCTCTTGGTGGGGGACTTAAACATACGCGGATGAAACTGATAACTGATAACTGGTAACTGTTAAACAATACTGAACTCTTTTACTTCAAACCTTCCGTAACCAATGCTTTGTCTTCCATCGCCTACACCGACTAAGGTTCCAGCATTGATAATAGCCGTCTCTAACGATTTCCTATCAACAACTACAGAATCCCAAAGAATCGTAAACTTGCAGCACCACCCTGGCTTGACAGCAACACGGTAGCGGATATTCCTAGCCTTGGTTGACGGATTACGCACCCCAATCACCTCGACGTAGCTATCAGGTAGCTTCTCGGTTTTGATGGTTCCTGCCTCAATAACTTGAGGAGGATTTGGCAACTTAATTTGTCCATTCTTATTGCAGATGTAAATTTGGTCATCCATAACTTGTAAGGTGCTGGCAATGTCTGCGAGTAAGTTCCCCTTCCCCCGCTTAACAGTTTTGCCCCCATATTTAATGCAACCAAAAAAGTAGGTAGGTAGCAGAAATAACTGACGCTCTTCGTCCATTAAAGCTGTCCTTTCCCACTCAGAAGGATTGTTACCAGGAACACCATCTTTCTCCTTCGGCTCTAACGGCAGTGCGTCGATTCCAAAATGGTGAATGGCAAGTGTTCGGGTTCCCACAACCGTAATTTTTGCTTGGAGGATATTTGCCATATTCAGATAGCGGGCGGTTCAGGTGACTTCCACATTGGTCTATTGGGTTACTTTTCAGCAAGTTCGTCTTGCGGCGAAACTACCGCATTGAAAACCATTGTTAAAGTTACACTTGGCATGAGTCGCCGCAGGGTTTGCAAGTGAGCTAGAGCATCATTGCGGCGGCGGAAACGAGTAATAATTTGGTGCTGCATATTAGGGAAATGACGAATCACACACCAAGGATTTAGCTTCTCAACGTAGGTCACAAATTCCTCCTTCTATTGCTTGTGGTTTAGTTATTTGGTCTTGAATCAACATTTTTTAGATAAAAACCACCTTACTGTGAAAGTGGGTAGCAAAAAAATGTCAAAATGATATTGCAATTTGCTGACTTTTGACTTTCTACTTACCCCGCTCAAAGAAACAGAGTTGCTTCAAGAGTTCTTGAGGAATGTCATCGAAGTGTTCTAGCAGAAAGTCCATAAGCGCAAGATGGCGTAAATCAGAGGGCATGGGAGAGCGGTAGTGGCGACCTTTTGAAAACCACCGCCGAACAGTAGAAAGTGAACGAGAGCAAATTTGGGCTAGAGCCTCTTGATTAACGTCCCATTTGGCATAAAAATTCTTGGGAGTCATTCCTAGTTGACAGTGGCTGTAAAAAGCGATTAAGTCTTGCTCTCTTGTTTGCAAAGGACGAGGTTTGGTCATAACACTGGCTCCATTTCCAGTGGTTCTAAATCCTCTTCCCAGGCGATATCTGCAAGTGTCCAAGCAGCACTGGGGCTGTCTTGGCTCAACCAAATGAGATAGCACCATGTCCAGGAACAACGCTGGGGAGCAAAGCTGTAAAATCTACCGTATACAGTTCCCCAGTCGCTATCAGAACCAACCCAACGCAGCTTGTCACCGTACAGAAAACGAGGTATCTTCGCTGTATCAGGAAAATCGACGGGTAAATCAACAGACGCAGGAGAAAATTTTTGGTTGATTGCGCTCTGCGCAGTGCCTCCGGCAATCGCACTTAGATAATTAGCAATCACTTCAGCATCGATGCTCTCGGTTAATTGGGAAATCAACAATGCAGCTAAACTTTCTTGTTCTTGCTCTTGACAATAATTACTGAGTTTTGCCAATAATTCAGTAATACTAAAATCATCCAAGGCTTGTAGATAGCCTAATTGTTCATTGGTTTCGTGACAAAGAGGTTTTAGCATACTTTCCAAATCACTCCGTCTGTATGAGTGAGTTTGCTGAATCTATTACCTCCATCAAACCCCAATGGTGTGAGCTGCTCAATGTTGCCAGAACTGGCAGTTGCTGGCGGTATTACAATCATTCAATTTTTCTCCTGAAAGGTTTGAAAATGCGTTCTTTAAGCCACTACTGAAATGTTGGCAGCAGAAATATTCCCCATTAGCGAGGAATGCCAGAACTAGCAGTGGTGAACTTTTGCGGTTATGGTAATAAGATACCCCATATGGGATATTTAATGCAAATAATCCGTTAATCCTAAGTATCCCATTTTTTACAACTGGGGCTGAAAATGGGTAATCTGGGATAAGTATTGCATTGGCATTAAATACCGCAGTGAGTAAACCAGAAAAGAAAGATGAACCAGTCGCAACGTTGAAAGTCACTTTTCCTAGCAGAGAGCTAAGGGACAAGTTCAAAGCTACTTGCGCCTTAAACGGAAAAAATATGAATGAAGCGATTATTGAATTTGTCCAGCAATATGTTGAACACGGTGGGAGTTCCTCATCTAAGGGGGCTGCATGAACATTGCTCAAGTTGACCCGCTTACATTGCCGTCACTGCCGCTGGATGAGCCATCATATCCAAAAAAGAAAAACCCCTCGACTAAACGCAAGGAGGACAAATGACCAACGCAGAACCACCTAGTAGCAGACTCAACCGACTAGAAGCAATTCTTTCTGATACAGCAGAATTGGTGCTGGCTCATGATGAAGCCCTCAACCGCATTGAGGGAGCGCTAGAGCAACTTACGAGCCGCATAGACGCATTAACATCTGCGACTGCTCAAAATAGCCAGCGAATTGAGCAGATTCTTGAGTATCTGTTTCGAGAAAGACCGAATGGGAGGGAATGAAAATGACACAAGGAAAGTTAGAAGTAACAATAAAAATCAACGAACTACCCCAAGGCAAGACCGTAGAAAACGGGTGGCAGCAATTCC
This sequence comes from Scytonema sp. PCC 10023, assembly GCF_963920835.1. Lineage (NCBI taxonomy): Bacteria > Bacillati > Cyanobacteriota > Cyanophyceae > Nostocales > Scytonemataceae > Scytonema > Scytonema sp. PCC 10023. The sequence continues at coordinate 52,781 of NZ_CAWUDP010000069.1, read as the reverse complement.
AAATTGACTGCGATGGACGCATTATTCGCATCACGGTTAAACCAAAAGTCTGGAAGAAACTTACCGACGCTCAGGCGGATTACACCCAGTGGGTAGCTGCCATTACGGGGAAGATCGGCGATACAACAGAAAATGGCTTTGTGCTACTTGAGCCGAACATCCAAGTTTTTGAGCGCAAGCCCAAGGCAGAGGCAGCTGCTGCAACGTAACTAGGAGGGCGATCCACAGTTAATACAACAGATATTTTTTAATTTTGGCAACGCCGCTTTGGCATCATTATTGCCGCAAATGAAGTATACACCCCTGAATGCTCTATGCGGATCTGGAAATACTGGCATTTTCAAGATCTCCGGATCAGAGTCGCAGGATCAAAAAGAAAATGTTGTCCCTTTGGGATAATTCAGCAACTTCTTGAAATGTATGCACGCATTCGGTGATACTCCGAATGCCGTGATCAAACCTTTGATTGAGTTTTATGATGTAACGAACACAAGGTAAAAAAACTATGGGCAACAAAAAAGAATATTTTGATAAATACGTACCAATTCGGATGTCAAAATCCGATGCTGAGTTCCTAGACAAAATTGCTGCGGAGCAGAACAGAAGCCGTGCTGATGTCGTGCGCGCTTTAATTGGCTACATACGTGAGTTTTCTTTATTAGTTATTTAACTTTTTAGCAATTTTTACTATGACTATATCAAGAAAATTAGGTCAAGCAATTTCTATAGAATCATCATCAGAACAAGTAATTGTACTTATTCCTATCCCTTGGAATGAAATTATCAAGGAATTATTTTTACGCCCCATTGATCGGATGGCGGCTCAAATCGCGAAAAAAGAAAAAACTCGGTAGTCCCTTGCATCCTGTTGGAAAGCTTTGTTTCTCCCTTTCCCCCTGCGGAAACCAGAACCACCAAGAATTCTAAAATAACTATTCTCACATTAACAAAGCTTTTCAAAAAAGGTAAATAAGCAACGGGCTACCCAATAAATATTATTGGGAGCAATTATGTCACGAAACAGCAAGACTCCCCTCGGTACTACTCGAAGGAAGTCTGTCAAGAAAATATCTAACACCATTATATTCTATAATCCGGCTCTAAACAAGGATTATCAAAGGCTTTTAGCATCATTTAAGGCGATTGGCTCCGCTACTGCCCCTTGGACAATCGCCAAAAACAAGAGCGATGGAGGTGCAGCATAATGCATACCACCTCATCACGACCAATTCCCACCCGTCGCCACAATCCTTGCCAAATTTGTGGTGACATTAAAGGTAAATGCCGAGAGGCTGGGGACTTGCTGCTTTGCATGAACATTACGGATGCATACAGCGCCCCTTCTGAATTTAAATTTTTAGGACTGACAAAAAACTCGCTTTGGGGAAAATTCGTTGTCCGTAATAAGCAGGAAATTTCTTTTGAGGAACGCTCAGAACGCAGACGGCAACGGGAAGCAACTAAAAAGGCAGAGCAAGAAGCACGGGCTAAAACTGCATTATCGCTCTCTGAGCGTGATCAGGCAACCAGAACGTTACACAAGCACCTAGGTTTAAGCACTAAGCACCGTCAGGAGTTGCAAAACCGTGGTCTGAATGACGCTACTATTGATGCTGGATACTTCTTTTCTGTAGCTCCTGGTGATGATCTCCCCTTTGGTATTCCTGCCAACTACCCAGGTGCAAAAAACGGCAAATTATCAGTAGCTGGTACTGGCTTTGCTTGCCCTGCCTGGTCCGTTAATGGTGAGGTTATTGGATGGCAACTGCGGCTAGATGATGCCACAGATAACAAGTACAGATGGGCTAAAGGTAATGTATCATCTCATTTGGCTAATGGTGAATTACCGATTACTGTAGTTCGACCATCTGAACTGAAGCATCAATGGTTGGCTGAGGCTGAGGGCATTCTCAAGCCTTACATCACTGCTCAAAAGTTGGGTGCAGTTTGTATTGGCGCAGCTGGTGGAAATATTACCGCATCGCCGGAGCAATTCAAGCAGGCGATCGCATCACTGGGAGTGACTGAGATTCGCGACTTCCCCGACGCTGGCGACGTATGCAACAATCAGGTAATGCATCGTCGTGTTGCCAAATACGAGTTTTACCGCTCACTGGGGTTATCCGTCAAGATTGGGTGGTGGAATCAAATTACCAAAGAGCAACGCGACATTGACGAACTGCCAACGCTTGACGGCATTCGATACATTAGCGTTGATGAGTTTTTGGCAATTGCAAGACAGCACGGCTTTAAGTTAAGCGCACGGCAAACAGTGCAACAGCGAGATGAATTCGCTGAATTCTACGCCAAACGTGTAGAAGAGTTGGAGCAGTGGGAGGAGAACTGCGATTGCCCGGAGGGCAGTGGGCTAAAGCCCAATCGCCACATCGAGTTGCAGCAGGAGGAATCTTTTAAATCCTTCTTCACCAACCGATTGGAAAAGCTGAAGAAATTTTTAAATCGTACACGACCCTTTAAGGGCTTTGTGCAACAGCGAGTTGCACAAAATAAACCTGGGTCTGGAATTATTGAATTCACTAAAAGCGATCACCTTGCCACAATTCAAGCGCTCGCACAACAAGCCGCATCTGAAAACAAACGGCTGATTGTTTTGGATTCTTCTGAAGGTGGCACGGGTAAATCCCATCTGGCAGGTGAACTCACTCCGCAAGCGCTGGGAGTTAACAAAATATTTTACACCTCACCAAGCCACCGTAACCCCACAGTTGCTTCTATTGAGCAAAATTATACGGATTTGCCAGTTAGACACGACGGTCTGGTCAGCGATGACACGCAATTAACCCCATTGGGGAATCCCTATGTACGTTGGGCGAAGCCAGGCGAAGAACCCAATGTACAGGGCAATTGCTCAAAAGCTCATCAGTTCCAGACGTTCGGGGAAAAGGGATACAAAGAAGAAGTTTCCGCAGAAGCTGCTCACAACTCCATCTGCAACGTGATGTGCAAATGGAAATCAAACTGCGCGGGTGCGGCATACCTGCCAACGATGCCACGGCATACCTTCCGCCAAGACCGCAGAAACGCACTGGCTAGCGACAGAATCCGCTGCAACTTGGATTCGTTGCCCGATATCGCTAAAATGCAAGGCAATCCCGAAGACGAGAACCAGGAGCCAAATCGGGTTGCTGTCGTTGTAGACGAGTTTACACAATTTCGTGGGTACAGTGAAACTCAAGCGAATTTATCGGATTTCGATAACGCTTGGATGTACTTCAAATCGCAAGTACATCAAGCTGAAACCAGGATAAAGCAGCTGACAGACCAGCAAAAACACCTTCAAGCACAAATCGACATCAAACTGGCGCAAAGTGAGAAACTTGAGACACAACTCGAAGCTATCACCACACAACAGCATTTAGACTTGGGACGACTCACCGCTAACAATAACACCGAATTGGTGCAACAATTGGAAAGTGAGATCGCGCGGTTGGATGCTGAAGCTGGCGAGTTAATACAAAACGTTCTCCAGATTTCAGAAGAGATAGACGCAGTTAAGAAGAACACCGAGTTATTACCTGGTGCGATCGCTGCATTAGAACCAGTTATATTCGCTTTACGCTCCATCTTAAACGGGGAACATGATATCACCTCAGAAACACGCTACGGATGGAATGAGGCGGCTGTACGTGGCTTATTGGGTGATTTAACAGGGTTAGAGCAACACCTGGCTGTTATCCGGGCATTCAACCCAAAATTAGCGGCATTGTTAAAGGAATCGGATTCTGTAACTTTAGATGGGATGTCTACTGAAGACCGCAAGGGCTGCGCTCCTATACTGAAAGCTACCCGTAAGCTGATGCAGCGGGAAGTGAATAAGGAGAACAGAGAAGCTCTAGCCAATATGCCCAGCAACTGCATAGTTCCGTTACTAGAAATTTTGCTTGGCGAGAAGCAAGGGAGCTTCCGGATTGCATACAAAGACTTAACTATCTTCACTCGCGACGACCGCCACCGCAATCAACTTAAGCAAGCAGATTTTACACTGATTCTTGACGGCACATTAACACGCGAATCATTAGCACAGGCTTTGGACGTTGATCCAAGTGAGATTGTGGTCATCCGTCAAAAGCGCTCTAGTCACGCGAATCTAAAAATTGTCCAAGTTACGGGCATGGGGCTGCTTGGTCGTGACCGTAGCGAAAGCATGAAGCAGCGAGTAAAAGCTATTACAAATGCAATTCTTGAGCAGCACGGTGAAGAGAATGTAGGGGTCATCGACCACGCTGCCTGCATTGGCAGTACAGCTGAGGAGGCAGAAAGTGGCTACTGGTTCCACGATAACCGTGGGTCTAATGCGTTCCAGAATAAGACCGCATTGTTGACATTCGGGACTCCATTCTCAAATATTGGACAATTGCAGCTAGAGTATACCACGCTAACAGGCGATCGTAACCCAAGTAAAGACAATGCCCAATTTGCAGCTTTTGTTCAGGAGCGGGTACAAAGTGAAGTTGCTCAGTGCGGCTGGCGGCTAAGAAGTTCTCGGCGAGAAGGTGAGCAGCTGATCTGGTACGTGGTTACTGACGAAAATTTGTCTTACTTGGGCGAATACTTCCCAGATTCTGAATTAGAAATCCGATGTGCTTTCCAACTTACCCCTGAAGCAGGCAGTGTTGGCGAACAAACTTATTGGACAATTTTACAAGCATCCAAGCAGTTGACCGACGCAGGACAGAAGTTGACCACTGGGGCGATCGCTCAAATAGTAGGTTGCAACCGAAGTCGGATTTCCCAAATAGCCAAGGACGTAGTGGGGGGGTTCGCCGCTTTTCAGAGGGTGTTAGTTTTCCTATTAAAGTCACTATATAGGAGAACTAACACCCCTGTGAGTGACGGAGAAACGCTCTCTGAGGATGAGTTGTTCGCAGCGAAGACCTACCTACCGCTAACACTAGAGGAAAATGCGTCAACGCCAGAGGAAGGCATCAAAGAGGTACTTTCTACAGCCCAAACACTAGGAGAGGAAAGCTTCCGTCGCGTCTTGGCTTTATTGCGATGGGAAGACAGAGCGCTACTGCTGACGCAGATGGTTGCGGTTCTTCCTGTTGAACTTCAAGAAGATTTTTTGAAACTTGGAAAACTACTAGAAGAGCAGGTGGCTTCGCAGGCGATCGCCACAGCATAAAACCACATAAAAATTTACCCCTAGCGAGATAGGGGCAGTTTCGCCATACATATTTTTTGATTTAATCATGAAGTTACGCGATTATCAGCACCAAGCAATCAGAGATACTTATCAGTTCTTCCGGTCCGGATTAAAATCAATCCTGATCTACAGTCCTACGGGTAGCGGCAAAACGGTTATCGCTTCAAGGATGATCGCAGATGCTGTAGCCAGAGGACGACGTGTTTTGTTCTTGGTTCACCGTACCAAATTAATTGACCAGACCGCCGCCACTTTAAAAAACGTATACGGGATTGAGTGCGGGGTCATCTGGGCTGATGTTCCTCCCAATCCCGACGCACCTGTACAGATAGCTATGGTGCAAACTATCCAAAATCGAGACTTACCACCCGATATCGGCTTGGTAGTGATTGACGAAACACACACCACTGCATATTACCAAATCATTCAAAAAGTGATGACAACTTACAGCGGTGGAGTTGTGCCGCTGTCGCCGTGCTACTTCATTGGTTTGTCGGCAACCCCTTGGCGTACAAAGAAAAAAGAAGGATACTGCCAGTTCTTTCAAGCCACCGTTCGCGCTCCGCACCCCGAAGATCTAATAAAAATGGGTCACCTGGCTTATGCTAGACATTTCGGATGGAACGGTTTGATTGACTTCTCACAATTAGATACTGGCGCAGACGGCGACTACACCCAAGCGTCAATGCAAAAAGCTTGTGATCCAGAATTTAACGCTCTTGTGGTGCGACGCTTTATGGAATTATGTCCTGAACGTAAAACTATAGCCTTCTGTTCTGGTGTCCAGCAAGCTTATGATTTAGCCGCCCAATTCAACGATGCAGGTATCGTTAGTGAGGTCGTTGTCGGGTCAACTTCTGAAGATAGCAGAAACGCTATTTACCATCGTTTCAAAAGTGGTGAGACACAGTTAATCAGTAGTGTTTCTTGCCTCTGTGAAGGATTCGACGAGACAAGTTGTGACGCAGCCATCATTGCTCGACCCACCAAAAGCCGAGCGCTCATGGTGCAGATGGCAGGACGTGCTTTGAGGCTGCACCCTGGTAAGCAAGACGCATTACTGCTCGATTTTTGCGAGAACTTTAGACGGTTAGGCGTCCCGACCAAAGCTTACCCCACACCCCTCTGCCCCTCGGATAAACAGGAGCCGTTTATCCCTACAAAAGAGTGTCCGGAGTGCCATGCTGCTGTTCCTCAGTTCGCAAAAGTATGTCCCGAATGTGGTTATGAGTTTTCGCAAGGCGAGGAGCCAGAGCAAGAGGGTGGGAGCAATTTCATTTTTGGCGAAATTTTAACAGACGACCAAAAAAAACAGTGTAGTTACCTGCGGCAGCAACTACAAAAAGCCTTCAAAGCGAATCGTGATATTGGGCGTGTAAGCTGGTTGTTCTGGCGCAAATACAACTATATGCCGCCACTGCACTGGTATCGCGATGCTATTTTTAGACGAGGGAAATCAGTACATGAGAAGCAGCGGCAGGCTGACCAAGAAACCTACAAGAAGTTTTTGAAGGAGAATCGCCCTAATGCCCCCAAAGGATGGATTGCCGATATGTTGCGCCGTGAATTCGGATGCGACAAGTACTACAATTTACAGCCAATTGAATGGTGGAAGGTACTGGGTATGGATGCGACTACTACTAACTGGGACGTAATTAAGCAAGCCTACCAGAATAAGATCGCCTTCGCTGATGCTTACGAGGCGGCACTGCTCAACTTCTGTCTTCTGGAGGCAAGAAGTTTTTGCAATGTGATGAGTATTAAAGGCGTTTAGACTTGATAGATGTATTAAAGTAAGCGTATTTCTAAAATTTTTAGAAACTCAAAAGAAACCAACTATGATCTCTCCTGCACATATTTCCAAGTTTAATGGCGCAAAAAGCAATGGTCCCAAATCACCAAAGGGGAAACAGATCACAAGATTGAACGCTACCAAACACGGGCTCAGGGCAATACACCCACCGACTGTGGGTGACGACGCCTTAATTTTTCAGCGCTTTGTGCAGGATCTAATTATTGAATTTGACCCGCAGACCACCACTGACACCATGCTGGTTGAACAGGTAGCGATGGCTCGGTTGCGGCTTTATCGACTGTGGGCAACGGAATCAGCGCTAGCCCAGAGTGCTCTAACACCAGAGCCTCCAAAAAAACCACCGACACTAGCAAAGTATTTTTATTACGAAGGTGACAGCGATGAAAATCAAAGCAGTAGGACAATATTTCATCCCGAGAATCGAGTGCTTGAGCGAAATCTCACACTACCGTTGCTCTCTGAGCTAGAAAGTTACTATGAGATAGCCAAAAATGTAAAAAAAAGCTATTTCTTAACAGATTGGCACGAGTGGTTAGAATCAACAGAAAAAACAGTAAACAATTTTCTAAGCAACCACCCATATAAAAAAATTTCTGTCAACCCCCTATACTACCCCACTGTAAACGAATACATCAAAGCAAGCCTTGATTTTGAGAAGCGTGAACAAGAAAAGCGGTCTTTTTACGGAGAAGTTCTTTATTTCAAGGGGTTGTTACTCGTTGCCAAGCAAAACTGCGCTTCAGGACAGTACCCCAAAAATAAAAACCAACTACACTGGTCAGCTCTTGGCTCTGGTATCTCAAGAATGAAGGAGATGTGCGAAACAAGGCTCACAGAGCTAAAGCAAATCGACCAGGAAATACAGCAAGCTGAAGGAGAACACGCGCAAGCGATCGCCGAGTATGAAGAATTGATTCGGCGATCGCAAGCCATTCCACCGCAAATTGAGCTACTGACTCGCTATGAGAAACATATAAATCGCACTTTGTACAACGCCCTAGACCGATTAAAAGTGCGACAGCAAGCGGTGTCCATGGGGTCGTTCGGTCAAAAAGGCGAATAGGAAACTGTGGAGTGATTATAAGCTAAAGTCTATAACTGAGTACTGGCAAGGCTTAGAAACCGATATTGGGATTCCAATATCGTCTCTAATCCTTGAAATAGACGGGTTTGGAGATGAGCAATCAACTTGGGTTCATCCAGAGATTGCGATAGATCTTGGAGCGTGGGTATCTGTCCCCGGACGCATCTGGGTGAATCGTGCGATTGCCTTTGGCACTGCCCTTTGGGCAATCGCCCGATTTATTCTTCACCAACAACACTTTTTTTTAAACCTGTGGTTGCAATCAAAGTTTCAACCGATGTTTTTGGGGATGACCTTACCATCTGGGGCGATGCACAGATAGCCAGCTACTCTAAATCAGAAAGGTAGCATAGCGGTCTATCAGATTCTTTTTCTAAGTTCTGGGCGTATTCTGATTCATTTTCACAAAGCTGTCCGTTTTGTAACCTATCGTACGGACACACGCATTTACCTACTTGCGGGTAGCGATACGCTGTTTTTTGATCTGGATATTTTTTGCTTGTATCAGTTAATGGTTCTTGGCAAGAACTTAAACCGATGAAAGCAACGAAAAACACATACATGGTAAGTTTTTTCATGGTTTATCAATGTTTTTCTTTGAAAAAATTTTATACCGTCGTATTCCGACAAGCATTAGTAAATATGCGGTTTCTAAAACCCCACGCCTGGTTGATGACCAAGGACCAAGGACCAATGATGGCATTAAGACTGATGAAAGGTATTTGCAAGCAGAAGTCATCGACGATTTACTAGCTTATTTTGGGGGTGAAGCGAACAAGTTCCGCAAGCCAGCGGCGAAAGATGCGATCGCCTTCTTTGCAGAGTATGGTGGGTTTATCCCCTACATTTACTACGAGCTGGACGAATTAGAACAGGCTTCGGACTCGAAAGTCATCCCTATTATCAAACCCAAGGCAGAAGCTCCCTTGCTTAATGGAGCGAAGATAAGTATTAATATAGATTGGGAGCAGTATAAGCGAGACGCCGAATACTCAAAGAGCCACCCGTTACCTCGTCGCGTTATTCCCCTTGGTGTTGGGGTAGAAGTGTTTGGATTACCGGGGTTTGAAAAGAAGCGCGGGAGGTATTTGCTGAGTCAGACCAATGCAGGTGAAGCTGTTGGCAAACCCGAAAGGTCTATCCGCGAATTTTTGGCTTCAAAAGGGTTGAAAGCTTCGCTGGGTAAGCCATTTGAATCCGCGACATTTGCTGTCGAAAACGCCCAAAAGCCGATTGTTGGTATCCCGACTGAAATAGCGAACCTCTACTGGATTCACCAGTTGTCAAAAGGTAACTTGCAGGCGATCGCACTTGGGTGAATTTCAGGAGAATTTTAAGAGCGATCGCTGCGAAGGCACAGGCGTTGCCAATCGCCTTCGCAGCAAGAATCAGGTGGGTAAATTGGTCATTGTGATTCTCGGCTAAAATAGTGATAAAAGAAAGTTACTTTAAGGAAAACGCTCTTCTTTGCCGCAAATTACTCAACATAAAGACTTGCTACCACTTGGAGAAATCATTAAAGGTATGACGGGTAAATCCTGTTGCCAAAGGATCTTGACTGATGGTAATCAACTCCGCCTTTACCTTGGAACCAGAGTTTCAAGTTCAATTGAGCCTGAACCGAATGAACAAGAGGAATGGATATTTAGCGCACAAACAACTTCTTGGAAGCTGGAATCTATGAATCAAGCAATGTCTCTTTACGAGGAGGAGGATGCGCTAGGTCTCATCGCATTTGGTCATCAAACGATAACAACGTCACAGGAAAACGCAGCGAACATTAACGAGAAAATTCGTGTGTTGGAAGGAACCTATCTAATAGGTTTAGATTTCCCATATTCTACCTTTGATCTCTCATTCACTTTTGACCCTCAGCCCGAACTAACTTTTGAACACCAGTCCTCACTCACTTTTTCTCTGAAATATCGCCTCACTCTGATGCCAGACTTGGAAAGGTCTGATTTAGCGTACTGGGAACTGATTACTCCCAATCAGATGCTTCTTAAGTTTGGATCTGATGCCACTTGGTCTTATACAGCGTTGCAGTCATAATAGACAGAAAACAACCAATTTTTATAGTTAAGATGATTTCATCCTAACTATGAATATCTGAACAACAATTCATATGTGACGCGACATTTGCACACAACTGCAACGGCACACGGTTGTACCTGAGTTTCTGCGGCTAATTGCACGGTAATAGCACTAAGGTTGCTGTAGTCCAGATAACAAAGTGGCATACGCTTTGCGTAAGCATCAGATATGAACATGAAGCAAGCAATAGACACGCGATAAAACCTCAGGTGAGGTAGATTACGAAAAACTATGGGATTGGGCGATCGCATTAACCGAGTCATTAAAGCAAACTTGAATGACATCTCCGGCAATTTCAACCGGACAGAAGGAGCAATGTTTCTTGCAGTCGGAGGTGTAGCGGGTGCAGGAATTTCTGCTACGGTTGGCAATATGGGGCTAGCGGCTTGCGGTACAGCAGTTGGAATTTATGCGCCTCATTTGATAACTGCGGGGTCGGTTGTTGGGGCTGCTGCTTATGGAGTCAAAAAGGGGCTAGATAATCAAGATCCTATGGCAGTGGGTGCAGGCACTTTCGGTGCAATAGCAGGTGCAGCGGTTCATGCAACAGTCGGTAATATGGGGCTAGCGGCTTGCGGTACAGCAGTTGGCATTTATGCGGGTCATGTGATAGCTGCGGGGTCTGTAATAGGATTAAGTGTCTACGGTTTGTCAAGGCTATTGGATAGCAATGAGATTGACAATTCAAACATGGAAACCCTTGACAGGGTAAAACTTAGTATCCAGCAAACTAAAGAGCGTTTAGAATCGCAGTGCAAACACGCTGAAAATGAAGCGCAGGTATGGCATAAAATCGCTAAACAAGTATTAGAACAAGGTCGCCAAGACTTGGCAGTAGGCGCTTTACATCGTTGGAATGCTTATCAACAAATAGCTAAGAGTTTGAAAACGCAGATTTCAGAATGTCGGCTACTCCAGCAAAATTTTCTCTAGAGAACAGAACTTTCACATTGGTCTTAATCATTCGATTTTCCCGTATTTTCTGGACATTCTAGTATAAATTTTGCAGCAGCGACTACTTGGATGCCTAAGCCAAGAAGTTCCCTCCTCACTGACGCAGCCAAACCCTAAGATTAAGCTATCGGCTTCTTGCCGTACTTCTCAAACAAATCATTCAAAGCCTCAGCCAACAGACCTTGAACAGTTGTATCTTGCTCCAGCGCTAGTTGTCTTAGCTGTCGTGACACTGCTGGGTCAAAATGACCTGCGATCGCCTTCTTCCCCTGCCTGCTAGGTGGTGGCTTTGGCGTCTCGACCTGCTGCACCTGTTGTGGCTTTGGTTCGGGTGCTGTTGGCTTGCCTGATACTTCTTGCAAAGCCGCTGCTAGATTCGTTTTTTTAGCCATAGTTGTTGATGTGTATACAAGTTTATATGTCTACATTTTAAGTTGTTTACACATCCACTTGTAAAGTTGTTGGATTTCTTCAGCCGCTTTCCCTTCTGGTTCGTACTCCTGTGCAGTCAATCCTGTAGTTAATGAATGAACGAAAGCAGCGCGTTGTCCCACTTTTATCGGAGCAACTGTTACGCCATAAGAGGCGATCGCCTCAACTGCTTCATCAGCCAAAGACCCGCGAGGAGGAACAGCGTTTAAAACAACCGTTGCTGTTTTCTTCGCCAAGTTAACTAAATCAATCGTGTCACTAATAGCGCGTAGGTCGAGAATTGCTGGACGACAGGGAATCAAAATCAGGTCAGCAGCACGGATAGCAGCTAGGGCGGCTGTCTCTGAATGCGGTGCTGTATCAATAATGGCTAGGTCCGCACCAGCGTTGGCAGCAGTTTCTAGCACTTTTGGAAGTCTGGCAGCTTGTGCTGAGACGACGGCGGGAGTTTCAGTCGTGCGACTGTCACCCCAACCTGCGGCGCTTGCTTGTGGGTCGAGGTCGATAATAGCGACCTCTTTACCCTTAATAGAGGCAGCAACGGCTAAGTGTACAGCTAGGGTCGTTTTCCCAGCGCCTCCTTTTCTTGAGACAATAGCAACTGTCTTCATGTTGAGAAAAATACATATTAGAGTGTATACACGTTAAGGTGTATACGTGTAGATAATATCAGCTTAAGCTGTCGGAATTATAGGATACAAACCCGACAGTTAATCTTCCCACGCTCCTCATTCTTTCGTGAACCCAATCCTCAACTTATCAATCACTTTTTGACCCTCCACGCAAAAGCGCCATTTCAGCCGATATTGATAATTCCTGCCTGCTTATGATATCGCTGATATCACCGATGACAGCTATCTTTGATGTGCAGTTGATAGCAGGGTGAGCAGCGATGTCACAGTCGCCTATGGTCCGGTGTCGGGTTCCTCAGGAATGATGTGAGCAGATTAAGCAAATAGCATCTGCTACTGGAAAAAAAGAAGCGGATGTGTCCGTGAGGCTTTGGAACAGTACTTGGGTGAGGTTAGCCCTGGTGCGGTTAAGAGTGTTCTGGCTAACCATTCGGAGCGAATAGCCAAGGTAGAGTCAGGCGTTGGCATCACTAGGGAGACTGGCGCTTTAGCTAATGTTCGGAGTTCGGCGCTTATACAGGCAAGCTCAAGTGCACCGCTTTTGCTTCTTGCAGTGCTTTATATGCCCAGCTTTCCTTGTATCCTAAGTGCTTGGCAAGATACCGCCAATCACCCAGACTCAGATGTGGTGCTATCTCTTGCTTAAGAATGTGGAAGTATACCCACCCTGCTTTCTTACCAGTAGATTCTTGTATCTCTACAGCTGCGTAGATGGCGTCTAGTCCCTCCTGTGTGCAATCGAGGTCTATGGCAATGATTTCACCGTGGTCACGTTTGGCAATGCGATCGCCCCCTTCACCACCTTGACCCTGCTCCCACTCAAAATTAAACCGACAGCTGGGGCAGGTGGACAGATGCACGGTACGAATTGCTCCCTTGGCATCTAGAAACTTCTTGATGGGCTTTGCTTGCTCGTGAGACAGCGGTGTGAAGACATGACTGCAATTAGGACATTGTTGTGTATATCTCGTCGGGCGTAACGACACAGGGTCAAGACTCCATTCTCTCGACTCATCTGGCAACCCATGAGAGTGCCAATTATCACTGTGATCAATGATGATGCAATGGTCTTTACCGTCTGCCGGACGCAACCCACGCCCGACCATCTGCAACCACAGGCTAAGAGACATAGTGGGACGCACACATTGCACAGCCTCTATACCTGGAACGTCAAAACCTTCTGTAAACACGCCTACGTTGCTCAAGACGGTTGTCTCCCGGTTTTTAAAGCGCTCGATGATGCAGGAGCGATCGCTGTCCGGAGTCGTTCCATCAATATGTTCTGCCTTGTACCCATCTCTACAAAATAGTTTGACCATCTCTTTTGAGTGCGCCACAGATACCGCGAACACGATAGTTTGCTTGCCTTTGGCGTATTTCTCCCACACGGGTACAACATCGCCAATGAGCGCCATTGCTCGATCTTCTAGCTGTGCCTGGTTAAAATCACCACCTGTCTTGCTTATTCCTCCGGTTGAAATGGCTTTAGCTCCGTACAAGCGGAACTTGCACAGATGCCCCAAGTCAATCAATTCTCTGGTAGAAATGCCCGTTACAAGCTTGTCAAAAAGCCACTTGAAACCCTGACCATCAGTGCGACATGGTGTGGCAGTTACCCCCAAGATGTAAGCATCTGGGTAGTATTCTATGAGGTCAGCGTAAGATTTACTACTGGCGTGGTGGCTCTCGTCAAGTATTAGTAAACCGATATTTGGACGATTTTTTCGACGGTTGAGCGATTGAATGCTGGCAACTTGAATGTCTTTGTGATACTCAGTAGGATAGCCAGCTTTGATCACACCACACTCTAAAGAAGCGATCGCCTCCAGCTTCTCCTTGGCTTGAATTATTAACTCTTGTCTGTGTGCCACCACTAGCGCACCTTCTCCTTGTTCCAAGAAGCTACGGGCGATATGTGCAAAGATAATCGTCTTGCCGCCTCCTGTGCTTAACTGCGCCATGACACGGCGGCTACCTTCTGCCCATGCCGCAAACACTTTGTTGATTAAGTCTTGCTGGTAATTTCTAAGTTGATATTCCATTATCGTTCATCTTGTAAACGTTGATATAGATAGTTAGGATGATTTCAAACATATATTTAGTTTTGCTTTTTCCCTATGCTGCACTTTGCATATTTGTCGATGCCCTTGGAAGTTTTCAAAGGATTTCATGGTAGTTATAAACTTATCTAACTAATGTAATTAACTGTATAGCCAACGTCAATAGTCAACTAAAAATCGTCTTTTATATAACTTTAACAAGTAACTATATAGCGGTTCTCGTTTGAGTGAAATACAAGATGTGGGAAAATAGTGAAAGTCAATCTTCAAGTACATCATGGGATGAAAGCATACTCCACTGACCTTCGCAAAAAAGTGATTGATGCGTATAAAAATCAAGAAGGTTCTCAAAGAAATCTGGGAGAAAGATGAGCGTGTGAGTTTAACGTTTATCCAGAAGCTAGTGAAGCGATATCGAATTAGCGGGACAGTTGAGCCGAAGGCACACGGTGGGGCTAATACGGCTAAACTCAACAATGAATAGATGGCATTGATAGTGGCTTTGGTGCAAGAAGATAATGATGCAATTTTGGTGGAGTTGTGCTCCCGATTAGAGGAGCAAACAGGTATCAAAGTTAGCCGCTCCACAATGGGCAGAATTATCCAAAAGTTGAATCTGACGCGCAAAAAAAACATTGCACACAACTGAAAAATACACAGAACGGGTACAAAAACTAAGAGCAGAGTATTGGACAACAATTGGCTCAGTAAACCTAAAAGACTTGGTGTTTATTGATGTGGTTATGCAACAGCAACTTTATATTGAGGAATTTCCGGGAAAATTACAAGCCCGGTAGATAAGGCAGAATCTACTGGGCATGACCAACTAATAATTGAAGTTAGCAGACTGCAAAGAGAAAATGACGAGTTGCGTCAACAGTTAACTAATTTAGAAGCCCGCGCTAGGCAACCTAAACCAAAACTAGTACATCCAAATTATCAGAAAGTGCGATCGCATTCTGGCACTGCGAAGAGTGCGATCGCTTGTCCTCAACAAATTGAAACTTGGGGGACAATCCGCAGCCGCGAAGGCAATTGACCTATTTATTAAGGAACTGGAAAAACAAAACGAATGACCAATCAACGATGCTCAACCTGTAGTACTTTGGCTTGCCGCAATGGTACACGTAAAGGTAGGCAGCAGTGGTATTGCTCCAGATGCGACTATTGGGACTTAGACAAAAAGTTACCAGAAAAAACACTCAAATGTATATACAGAGAGGCTTTGACATCGGTTTGCCTAGTTTCTTGATCTATCTGGGTTTCAAGCATTTTTGAGCCTTTGATGTATTTTCCTTGCTCTGTAAGGGTTCGAGGCTTTTTCATGCCTCAAAAATGTTTAAGTCCCGCTATTCCTTTGTAGAAGGTACCACGCCACGCAGAAGTACGCTTTTAAAGCGGAAGATTAAGCCGTAGGGGAGTGCGCCTCAAAAACAAAACCCCCAGTGTATTGCTGGGGGTTACTTTTAGCACAGTCTATGTGCAAAGCTCTGTTCTCGCAGAATGGTATTGCATCACTTTAATGGTCATTCAAATTTTTGAAATGCCATTTTGCCAAATGTGTACTCACACAAAAATGAATACTTTCAGCCACCCATTCCACGTTGTGGCTCAAAAGTGAAAGTTTGCAACCTATAACTATTGATTTTTAACGCCACCATTGTGTTACATACTATGTCGTTATTGTGACAAGCTCGATAAGTAAGTAGATGACTGCATAAGTTAACTTTGGTTTCCCTTATAAAAAAATATAAAAATCTTTTCTTGAGATAACCAAATCGTAACTTAATACTCTGTTTTCGTTGTCAACACGCAATTCATCGAACTTCTTAGGGTGCTATAGGAATCCTGTCTGATTTCTGAACAGGATTTCAGATAAAGCGTTGTTAAAACGGGCTTTTCAGTCTCAGTATCTTTTCAAAAATCAAATCGGAGTCCTATATGAGTAACGATACACGTGTTCAAACAATTCTGATTCTGGCAGCAAATCCCAGCAGTACTTCACGACTCAGACTGGATGAGGAAGTCCGGGAGATAGATGAGGGATTAAGACGAGCTAATAAACGAGAGCAATTTAAGCTAGAGCAGAAGTGGGCAGTACGCCAACGGGACTTTTACAGGGCAATACTCGATCATCAGCCTCAAATCGTTCATTTTAGCGGGCACGGTGCGGGGGAAGATGGTATTGTTTTAGAAGATGAAGTGGGGCAGCCCGCACTGGTGAGCGCAGATGTCCTCGCCAGTCAGTTTGAGATATTTGCCCCCAAGGGAGTAGAGTGCGTCGTGCTTAATGCTTGTTACTCAGATGAGCAAGCACAAGCAATTCGCCAATACGTAAATTATGTAATTGGTATGAATACGGCTGTTGGAGATAAAGCAGCTCAAGCATTCGCTGTAGCATTTTATGATGCGATCGCATCTGGATACGAGGTAGAACCTGCCTACAAGCTGGGTTGCTCTCAAATGAAGAATTACATGGAGGAGCAGACTCCGGTTCTACTAAAGAAGGATTTACTGAGTGTCCCGCCAGCGTTCCTTACAAAAGTAATTCCTCCCAACCCTTACCAGGGATTGGCTGCTTTTGGAGAAGAAGATGCACCCTTCTTTTTTGGACGGGAGACTTTTGTTAATGGATTATTTGAGGCAGTTCACAAACAACCTTTAGTAGCAGTTATCGGTCCTAGTGGAAGTGGTAAATCTTCTGTGATATTTGCCGGACTCGTTCCCAAATTACGAGAACAAGGAAGTTGGTTAATTGAAACTTTTCGTCCCGGCAATCAGCCATTTTACCAGCTAGCCTCTGCTTTGGTGCGTTTATTAGAACCAGAACTTGGTGTAACCGGGCAACTCAGAGAAGCTGCTGGATTGGCAAGCGATATACAACAGGGTAGGGTCGCGTTAGAGCAAGTCATCTCTCGCATTACAGAACGTAATTTTGACAAACATTTTTTATTAATAGCAGACCAGTTTGAAGAACTCTATACCCTTTGCCAGAATAAACACGAACAGGAACACTTTGCTAATGTGTTGTTAGAAGCGATTACCAAAGCGGCTGTAGCAGAGCCAAACACCACCAAAAATTTTACGCTGGTTTTCACTTTGCGGGCTGATTTTTACGGTCACGTCTTGTCGTACCGTCCGTTCTCAGATGTCTTACAGCAGTTTGCACCTCAGTTGCTAAGTTCTATGAGTCGGGAGGAATTACAAACAGCAATCGAGCAACCAGCACAAAAATCAGAAGTGCAACTAGAAGCAAAACTCACTCAACGCATTCTAGATGATGTCGGTCAAGAGCCTGGTAATTTACCATTACTGGAATTTGCTCTGACGCGATTGTGGTCATTGCAGCAAAACCGTATGCTGACTCACTCCGCATACGATGAGATTGGAGGAGTCAAAAAGGCATTAGCGAATCATGCCGAACACATATACAATCATAAACTTAATGAAGAACAGCAAAAGCAAGCACAATATATTTTTCTGCAATTGGTACGTCCGGGGGAAGGAACGGAGGATACCAGGCGAATTGCTACTCGTGCAGAAGTTGGGGAAAACAATTGGGGATTAGTTAGTTATTTAGCAGGATACGAAGCTCGTTTGGTTGTAACGGGACGTAACGAGCAATCTTGTGAGGAAACAGTAGAAGTTGTCCATGAAGCGCTGATTCGAGAATGGGAAACTTTAAAGACATGGATGAAGGACAACCGTCAGTTTCGTGCTTGGCAAGAGCAACTTAGAGCAGCAATACACCAATGGAATCAGACAAAAGAAGATCCAGGGGCTTTGTTGCGAGGTGCGCCACTAGCTGTGGCTCGAGAATGGCTGCAACAACGACGAAATGACTTAACCCAAACCGAGCAAGACTTTATCCAACAGGGGATTGATTTGAGCGATCGCTTGCACAAGGAAGAGGAAGAACGAAGACAACTGGAATTAGAAACCGCACAAAAATTAGCAGAGGCGTCAGAAAGAAGACGTAAAGCTGCTCAAATGACGACCAGAGTTGCTATGCTGGCAACAATCTTGGTAAGTGGAATAGCTATTTTTGCTTTTACTCAATGGAAAGAAGCCAACAAACTATACGCAAATGCTCAACTTCAAACGCTAAATCAAGGAGCGGCATATGCAAATAGAGAAGCTGCAGATGCTTTTGCTTTAAATCGCAAAAATGCTCGTTCCCTCCAATTAGCAGCTTTAATCAAAAGTTTAAAAGCAGCAGGACAATTAAAAAAAGCCGAACAGTTGGGTTTAACGGAGCAAGATAGTAAAATTCAGACTGTAGCCAACTTACGACAAATAGTTTTAAGTTACAACGAGACGGGACAAAATCAAAAGCATAACAAGGAAGTTATTGATGTCGATTTCAGTTCCAACAATCATATAATAGCTTCTTCAGGTAGGGATAACACTGGAAAACTTTGGCGGCGTGATGGCAGCTTAATAACTACCCTCACCGATCATAAAGATTGGGTTATTGGTGTTAGCTTTGACCCAAAAAACAGTCAGATACTAGCTTCTGCCAGTTCTGACAAAACTGTAAAAATTTGGCAATTGAGCCGCTCTATTGCTAAGTTAATAAGAACTATCAAGCACGATAATGAAGTTGCTGGTGTTAGTATGAATCGCAATGCTCACGTAGTCTCTGCTAGCGGTAAGAGTGTGTACTTACGGCGACTTGACGGGAGTTTGATTGCTACTTATAAAGATACGAATGAAGTTTATCACGTAAGTTTTAGTCCTGACGGTAAGATGATTGCCCTTGCTAGTGGTAAGGATGTAAAGTTGTGGCAACCATATAACAAGTCGATTGCTGCTTTCAGTGGACATAGTGATTCAGTTATTCGTGTCAGTTTTAGCCCTGATGGTAATACTATTGCCTCTGCAAGTGCTGACAAAACTGTAAAACTATGGAAGCTTGATGGCAATTCAAGAACCCTTATAGGTCATGAAAATAGGGTTCTTGGTGTTAGTTTTAGCTCTGATGGTAATACTATTGCCTCCGCTAGCGCTGACGGAACTGTTAGACTGTGGCGACAAAGTGATGGAAAGTTGGTCAGTATCCTTAAAGGACATAATGGTATCGTTACTGATGTTAGTTTTAGCCCAGATCAGAAAACTATTGCTTCAACAGGTTTTGATAAAACTGTAAGGCTATGGGGTAATAATGAAGAGTTGAATAATCTTGACCATTGGTTTAACCGGGCTTGTATTCGTCTATTGCAAGAACAAAAAAATAGCACTGATGTAAATACCAATGATAAGAGTCTTTGTGACAATACCTCTGCATATTTACGTTGATCCGGAGACTTGCGCCTGGAGACAACAGGCTTACTTTTTTCCGTTTTAGGGGTAGTGTTAGGGTCGGTGTCACCAAGTGCCAACTTCCCAAATAAAGTTCCGAATCAACTTTTAGAATCGGCACTTCGCACGAGTTGTGGTAATGGAACAGATTTTTTACTCTGAAGCTTAAGCTTCTTTAGACGCAAGGTTCCGACTCTAATACAAACCGGAACTTTTTGACTCTAAGAGCAGATCTGAAATTCAAAGGACTCAAATCTATCTAACCCAAGTTGCTAGTTATTGATTCAGGCGAGCGCAAAGATAATAAAATCCCCTCCAGGAAGAAAAACGGAGGGGAATTATGTTAAATGAAACAATTGCTGTCTATGCTATCATTGACGATTTGCTGAAAGCGATTGGGCATCATGAAGATTGTCGTCGAGAGCGCTAGTGAATGCAGAAATCATTACAACGGTAATTATCGCTGCCATGTTCTTTAACGGTAATCATGAGTATTGCTTGTAACTATATGAAAGACTATAATTTCATTCCAAGTATGTTGGAAAAGTCACGCTTTAATCGACGATTGCACGGTATATCAATGCTGATGAACGATTTGTTTCATCAAATGGGAATGATACTAAAGGAAATTAGTGATTGTACGGAATATCTTTTAGACTCCTGCACCTGTGCCAATCTGCGATAATATCCGTATCTTCAATGTGAAATTAGTCAAATCAGAGGATTACAGGGGTTACATAGCATCAAAAAAACGCTATTTCTACGGGGTTCGAGTTCAGTTATTAACGACTAAAAATGGTATACGAGCGTGAGTTTGTATTCATGCCTGGTAGTGCTTCTGATGTACGTGCGCCCTCATGCTTTACCATTAAATTTGCCGCCTGGGAGTGAAGTGTATACTGATTCTGCGTACACTGATTATACTACGGAGGATGACCTTCAACAAACAAGTCAAATTGCTTTAAAAGTGATGCGGAAGAAGAACTCTAAACGCAAAGATGAGGCATGGAATCAATACATTAAACAATGTACTCGACAAAACAAAAGAAACTGTGTTTAGTTCTATCACTTGTGTTTTCCCCAAATCGATTCATGCGGTCACTTATGATGGGTTTCTACTGAAGGTAGAAGCATTTATTTTTGCTTTTACTCGACCACATGCATTTTTCTAATAAGTTAGATTTAATACTTTTACTTCAGTTAAAACTCTTTATTGGAACTAACTCTAAGTGACGCTTGCGCGTTCGCGCAGCGTGTCCCCTTCGGGACTCAGCGCAAGCGCTAAATTGGCATTCGCGATGCTCAACAAGGGAGTCCGTCTGATTGATGCGATCGCATCAATTTCAGAGTGCGAAACGCTCGAACTCAGATAACCCGCAACTTGGGTTATCTACAACAATACTTTCGGGGAAGTTGGCACTTCATAGCAGCTACCCTAACATTAGCCCTTTTACCAACTTTTGATGATTGGGCATCCCAGAAGGTATCCAGGGCAGACATACGGTGAAACTCGACGCCATAAGGGGTTGCGTTACTGCCAGTATGCCAGATATTCATCGTTTTCCCAGCTTTCGGTTATTTATTGGTAATCCAAAAAGGGGCACCCTGCCAAAACGGGGATTTTGTAGCACTTGGCTGAAAGTCTTTCAAGGGAAGCCTTTTAGCTAAAGCTCAATAAGTGTGCTGTTTCTGTCAGGCGTAAAACCAATGCCGCGCAATCTCAATGCGAAGTATGGGTAATACGCTATCACCCATACTCACAATTGTCTTTGGACTCTACTTAGTTGCCTTTTCCACTTCAACTTGGTTAGCGAATGTACACTCTACCGTAATTTTAAGGTTACTTTCAGCCGTACCTTTTGTCACATAAGGAATGCCTGCTTCCCCACCAATTTTTATACCAAACTCTAGGGTGACTTTATTGAGGTTGGTGATCGCAATTTTCTTAAAAGCATTTAATGAATAGATGGTGTAAGCTCGAATCGTCCCTTCAATTGCCTGAAAATTTTGCGCTACTTGCTTTCGTGCAGCATCAGCATCCCATCCCTTATCAGTCAGGGCTTCTTCTTCCTCTGCGGAAACTTCACTAACTAGTGGTGCAGTTACATTGTTGGTGGATTCAATGTAAATAACAGTACCATCATCTATCCTGATTGGCGTTAGTTGAGTCATAAAATGAAATTACTTAAAAATATTGGATTGATTATAAAACTTACGCATTTTACAAATTGACCATTATGTACATAGCAAGTTTGGGAAAAATGTTTTCCTTGCACTGCCTCATTCCCAGGTTCTGCTATAGAATGCGATCAACGAGGCTCCGCTTAAGAGGATGACGGGAAGCTTTGCCTCCCAAAAGAGCATTACAAAGCAGAGCCTTGTGACTAAAACCACCCCTTTCAAGGTGCAAGTCGAAGATTTGCATTTTCTTCGTGTTCTTCGCGTTTTCGTGATATAAAAAATCTTTTTTAACCGCGAAGGCACGAAGAGCGCGAAGGTTAAAAGTCGAAAATTGGGCATAATTTTCTAGATTTTTTAGTCACTTTGAAAGGGGTGGTCCTAGATTACTACAAAATTTTATATTTAATTTTATTAAAATTTTTTATAAGTTAGAAAATAACTCAGATCAACTCTCACAGGGCTTTCTGCAATGAGTCGCGATGCTTTGGTAGTTGGAATTAATACTTATAACCTCGCCTCAATGAATCTTAACGCACCAGCAGAGGATGCTGAGGCGATCGCGCAACGGCTAGAACAATACGGGGAATTTAAAGTAACGCGACTACCTGCGGTCAAGGATATGGAAAATAACACCCCTCGTGTTGGTAAAAAATCCCCAGTCAATTTGAATGTGTTAGAAAAAGCAATAGCCCTACTCTTTATGCCAAAAAGCCGCCAAATTCCCGACACAGCACTGTTGTATTTTTCAGGACATGGGCTACGTAAAGACATGGGGATTGTAGAAGGCTTTTTAGCGACTAGTAATGTTAACCCTGAAGACGGTAAGTATGGGCTACCACTACGATGGTTGCGACAAGTGCTGCAAGAAAGTGAAGTACGACAGCAGATGATCATTTTAGATTGCTGTTACAGTGGGGAAATACTGAATCTTGATGAAGCAGATCCGGGAGAGAGGGGCAAAGGACGCGACCGCTGTTTTATTGCTGCTTCACGAGCACATGAAGTGGCACAGGAAGGAATTGGTAGTAAGTATAGCGTTCTAACGAACGTCTTGCTAGAAGGACTAGAACCTAAACAAGACCGATGGGTGACCAACGCTGCCCTCATAAATTTTATCAGCCAGCAAGAGAATAGCTTCCCCCAAAGCCCAGTCTATAGCTATTCAGGTGAGCCAATTAATCTTACCCGGAGGCGGACACTAAATACTCTTGATTCTACCGCTAAATCTGAACAAGCTATTTGTCCTTACAAAGGATTAGCTTATTTTGACTGTACGGAAGAAGACGCAAAGTATTTCTATGGACGTACTGCGCTAACTGACCAATTATTAGAAAAAGTACGTACTAGTAATTTTCTTGCCGTTTTAGGGGCATCAGGTAGCGGTAAGTCTAGTGTTGTAAGGGCTGGATTACTTTATCAGCTGAAACTGGGACAGCGGTTATCCAGTAGCAACAATTGGCAAATCAGGATATTAAAACCTGGTGAACAGCCCCTACAAAGTTTAGCATTGGCATTTACCGATCCTGGATTATCATATATTGACGGATACGCTCAAGTAGAAAAAATAAAACAATTGATTGCTGCTAATGGTGCAGTTGCCTTAGAGAACCTAATAAAAGATGCTGACACTGAAAAGGTAGTGTTAGTGGTAGATCAATTTGAGGAAGCCTTTACTTTGTGCCAGGACATCAAAGAACGACAGCAGTTTTTTGAGTGCTTGTTAGGTGCAGTACGAAAGATAAGCAATAAACTTTGCTTGGTGCTAACAATGCGGTCGGATTTCTTTGGTAAATGTACAGAACAAGAATATAGCGGACTGGCACAAGAAATACAGCAAAGCCTAGTGACAGTCACACCTATGACAGAGGAAGAGTTGAGACAAGTAGTTGTTCAGCCAGCAACGCAGGTAAATTTAGAGATTGAGTCGGAACTGGTTGAACAGATACTAAAAGATGTCAAAAATGCGCCTGGTTATTTACCTTTATTGGAGTACACATTAACCGAAATGTGGAAGCAGCGCACTGACAACTGCTTGCGTCTCAATAATTATGTCAAACTTGGTGGTGTAACGGGTACGCTGCGTCAACGTGCGACTGAAGTCTACGAATCATTTTCTGATGAAACGCAAAAGTCAGCAGTACGACATATTTTTGTATCGCTAACACAACTGGGAGAAGGTACGGAAGATACTCGTAGACGTGTGTGTCAACAGGATTTAGTAAATAAAAAATATTCGGAGGAGCTTATTAACCAAGTTGTTCAGCGATTGGCAGATAAAAAGCTCATTGTTACTGAGATAGCAGAAAAAAGCGGAAAATCTGGACGAGTAGCAGTAGTTGATATTGCTCATGAAGCTTTAATTCGCCACTGGCCAGTTTTGCGGGAATGGGTAGATAAAAGCCGCGATGCATTGAAAACCCAGAGGAAAATTCAAGCTGCTACTGAAGAATGGGAAAAGGAAGGTAAATCTACAGACTACCTTTTTAAAGGGTTACAATTGGCACAAGCTAAAAAGTTGATAGAGGATGATATTAACACTGAGGAACTATCGTCTCTTGCTCTAGAGTTTATTCAGGCAAGTCAGCAAGAGCACGAACGCCAGAAAAGAGAAGAGCTAAAGCAAACAATATCTGCTTTTACTCAAGCTTCTGAAGCTTCCTTACTAGCTAATAAACAGTTGGAAGCTTTGATTAATGGTGTACAAGCAGTCAAACGACTTCAAAACGCCTCTTTGACAGAAGAGACTTTCTTGAGACAGACTGCGCTAGTCGCTCTACAGCAAGCAGTTTACCAAGTAAAAGAGTGCAACCGCTTAATGGGACATGATAGTTATGTCCCTACTGTCAGTTTCAGCCCGGATGGCAAGATAATTGCCTCTGGTAGCAATGACAAAACTATCAAATTGTGGAGTCAGGATGGTAAGCTACTTAAGACCCTGGAAGGGGATAGTGATATTATTAGTAGCATCATTTTCAGCCCTGACGGCAGCAAAATTGCCTCTGCTAGTGATGTAATAAAACTGTGGAGTTCGGATGGTGAGCTACTTAACACCTTCAAGAAGCTCACTACTCATATCTGGAGCATCAGTTTCAGCCCTGACGGCAGCATAATTGCTTCTGGTAGTGAAGACGGGACAGTTAAACTGTGGAGTACTGATGGTTCGCTAATTCAAAACCTTGAACATAATAATACAGATCCTGTCATTAGCGTCACTTTCAGCCCAGATGGCAAAACACTTGCCTTTGCTAATATAAAAAACTCCGTCATTCTGTGGAGTATTGATGACCAGCTAAGTCATAGTACTATAGATGGGTGGTACGTCACTTTCAGCCCTGACGGCAGCAAAATTGCCTCTGCTGATAAGAATAACAAGACCGTCATTCTGTGGAGTAGTGATAGTCAAAGATTAAAAATCCTGCGTGGGCATACTTCACTTATCTCTAGCATCAGCTTCAGCCCTGACAGCGAGACAATTGCTGCTGGTAGTGAAGACGGGACAGTTAAACTGTGGAGTACTAATGGTCAGTTACTTACTACCCTCTCTGGGCATAGCAGTACTGTTGATAGTGTTAGTTTCAGCCCGGATGGTAACAAAATTGCCTCTGCTAGTTGGGACACAACCATTAAACTTTGGAGTCTGAAAACCAGTGAGCCAAAAACCCTTAAGCATAGCAGTGGTCAGCGTTTTAAAATCACGAGTGTCAATTTTAATCCGAATAACAGTAACATAATTGCCTATGCCAGTCAAGGGGGCACGATCAAAATCTGGACAAGAGATGGTCAGTTACTTAATACTCTTCCTGGGCATAGTGGTCAGGTTAATAGTGTCTGTTTCAGTCCCAAGGATAGCAATATAATTGCCTCTGCTGGTAATGATAACCTGGTCAAAATTTGGAATTTAATGAATGATCAGTTACTTAATACTCTCCCTGGGCATAGTGTCTGTTTCAGTCCCGATGGTGAAACAATTGCTTCTGCCAGTCATGACAACACGATTAAACTGTGGAGGTTGAATGGTCAATTACTTAACACATTAACTCGGCATAAAGCTAATGTCACTAGCGTTAGTTTCAGTCCCGATGGTGAAACAATTGCTTCTGCCAGTCATGACAACACGATTAAACTGTGGAGGTTGAATGGTCAATTACTTAACACATTAACTCGGCATAAAGCTGTTGTCACTAGCGTTAGTTTCAGTCCAGACGGCAAAACCATTGCCTCTGCTAGTGAGGACAGTACGGTCAATATCTGGAGTTCGGATGGTCAGCTACTTCACACCCTCCCTCATGGCAGTTGTGTCACTAGCGTTAGTTTTAGCCCGGACAGCAAAACAATTGCTTCTGCTACTCTTGGTACAGGAATCAAACTTTGGAGCTTAGATGGTCAGTTAATAAAAAGATTAACTGAATATACTACTGGGCATGTCTATTGTCTCAGTTTTAGCCCAGACAGTAAAACACTTGCCTCTGCTAATTACGATGGAACAGTAACCTTGTGGACGTTCGATCTAGATAATTTACTAGTGTATAGTTGCGATTATTTACACGATTATTTGAAAAATCCTAATAACGATCTTACTCAAGAAAATCCCCTTCGGCAAATTTGTGATGGCATTATATATTGATGTAACGTTGAGATTTTTTGGCATTGAGCCAAAACGTTGACCTGATGGCTCAAAGTATCAATTTCTCGTGGTAGTTATGAGCGGCATCACCAACCTTGAGTGTTTTCCCAAGAATGGGTCAAATGTTGGTAAAACACCCAAAACGTTCTGCGAGCGTATATTCACTCGCAGACTGCGAGCGGAGCAGTGAACCAAAGCGGTTTATTGTTTGTTTCGCTCTTTGTCTCTAAAACAGTTTATATAGTTTTAACAGTATATAAAATTTATACCCTTTATACCTTTCCTGACGGTCTGCCTGTTTTCACCTTTTCCAGGCTATCAATCGCTTGTACCAATTCTTCGTCAGATAACGACTGGAGTATATGCAGTCCAGCTCGAATCACCTCACTTTTTGTTGCGTTGACAGCCAACCCCAAACATCGCTGCCTAATTGTGGCGATTAATTCATAATCAAAAGAGGGTAGCGTGAAACTATCACGAATTACCTTCTCCTTGTGGGCTGGTTGCAGTGCTGAGAGTGACTGCTGCTGCGCCGAGTCTGTTGGCAAGCTCAAAGACGCTTGCTGCGTCTTACTTTCCAGCAAGCTTTCTGCTTTCTCAAAACGGCTCCGTACAGCTTCATTTTCAGCTTTTAACGAACTTGTCAAAGCTGATTTCATGCTCTTCTTCGTCATAGCTCCTTTCGTTGTGAAAAAGAAAAATTCCCAGCTTAAACTATATAAACTCTCAAAACTATTATAACGATATAAATCATTATAACTGTATATATAGTTTATCAACTTTTTTGTTCCGCAACTTTATGCAACAATAGCAACTATCAGACATACTATATAAAAACTATAAACAGTACAAACAGTTTATATAGTTTTAATCATAAATACGGTTAACGCTATGACAGCCAAAATTATTGCCGTTGTCAACCAGAAAGGTGGCTCAGGGAAGACAACTGTTAGTATGCAGCTTGCCGGGGCGATCGCCCGACGTGGTAACAAAGTTCTGGTGGTTGATGCTGACCCCCAAGGGACAGCGACACGCTGGGCAGCTTCCGCTCTTGATGAAACCCCTTTTCCTGCTTCCGTTGTCGGGTTAAGCGCAGCCACCAACAAAGTTCACCGCGAAGTCAAAAAATTTATTGATGATTATGATTGCATCGTTATCGACTGTCCGCCAGCAGCAGATTCCCCTGTTCCCCAAAGTGCGTTGCTAATTGCAGACCTTGCTTTGGTGCCTATCATTCCTTCTCCATTGGATATGTGGGCTGCGGTTGGTATTCGCCAAGTTATTCAAAATGTTAGCGACTTCAATGACGCCTTGCAGTCCAGGCTAGTCTTGAACCAGTGTCAACCAAAAACGACCTTGGCACAGGAAAGTTTAGAAGTCTTGCCGGAGTTTGGGATTGAGCTTGCTAAGAAACAGATACAGCTAAGGCAAGTTTATCGCCAGTCAGCTGTGTTCGGTCAGACGGTTCATAATTTCGGCAGTAAGGCTTCGGCTGCTATCTCAGAAATAGAGAGTTTAACTGACGAAGTCCTGGAGATACTAGGGATGAAGTACCATAAGAGAAAAAGTTAAAACTATTTATATAGTTTTTATCATTTATACTATTTATATTTTTGTAAATAGCGTCATTAGAAGGTGCTGTTTGTCAATGGTGCTAAGGAGATGGTGGAGGGGAAAAACCAAAATACTCTCTCTGAGGCGAATCCGGTAGCGAGTGCGCTGATGGCAAAGATGCAGATTGCACGAGAAGACCACCCTAAGGAAATGTGACATCATACTAAATTGCCCCTGGTTGCACGAACCTTCTATTTACGCCCATTTGCATCATCTATGTCATCATCAAAAATTCAATTTGAGTTTTAGTAACGGAAACATGGTTGAATCACTCTCAAACTAAGGGATGTCCAGCTTTCCCAACTTCAAGTCGAACAACGTTAGCAGGAACTATACCCGTAGGCGGCGGTAAAAACATTCCCCCATTCATCACAACATAGATGGCGGTGCGATCGCTTTCTGTTTGACCAAAAGCAACTGCTGTACTGCCAATTACACCTTGTTCGGCTTGAGTAATAATAGTTGTATTGCCATCTGGTGTAATCTTCACAACGCTGTTATAAATGTGCGTTGCTCCGTAAAGGTTGCCTTCCACGTCAAATGCAAAGTCATCAATATTGGTTTGCTCCACAAAGATTTCTGGCTCACTGGGTTCATTTGTAAGGTCAATAGGAATCCGTAACAACAACATCTTTTCCGTATTTGAAACGTAGAGTGAGTTACCAAAACGCTTCAAACCATTAGCAGCAGGAATGACGTTTTCCGCATTGCTACGAGCCAGTAAAGAATGTTCTAGCCAAATTGAGCTATGGCGTTGGGCAATATCAATCAACCAAATTGCACCTCGGTAAGAATCCGCTGCTAAATACTGAGTGTGAGAAAGTGGCGTAATCCCATTGAGAAATATTGCATCTGGCAGTGTTAGCAACGTTTCTACTTTGCCATCTGCGGTAATTAATGAGACTACTGATATAGAATTAGCATTCCATCCAGTTGCTACCAAACCGCCATTGCTAGTTAAAGCCAGACCGCTGACTTTACCTTCAACACTGGCATGGATCTGCTGATTGCCATCTGGAGTAATGCGAACAATCTTGCCGACCTCATGATTGGTCACAAATATTGTGCCATCTGGAGCGATCGCTAAATTTTCTAAGAAAGTATTGTGAGCAAATGAGGTAATGATTTTGGCAGGAGCCAATTCTATCGGCGTATCCGCGTAAATAGGGGGTAACATTGCTGAATTTTCCATAAAAACCTACCACTGTAATTGAATCGGCCCACCAAACTTCCGCATCTCTGCAAAAAATAGTCCTTGCGCTCCCCCATCTGGAAGCGTTGCTAAATAGACAGCGGTTTCAGCTCCTTCTTCTGCGGTAAATGGTGCATTCTCGCCTCCCATATCGGTTTTCATCCAACCTGGAGAATAGGCATTAACGAGAATATTAGCACCAATTTGTCGGCATCTGTCGCCGTGGACATCCCATCATCACTCAGGATACTATCACACCAGAAACCTTTGCTAATCTTCTCCATGCTCTTTTCACCATCAGACAAGATGAAGTAGGTCAGAAACCCCAGCCCTAAAGGGCGGGGCTTGAAAAAAGCCCACATCTGACCAGATTAAGCCTTAAATGGCTACGTTAGAGGCAAGAGTTCAAGACCTACCAGGGAATGCTTCCGCTAGTTCCCTGCTCTAGAAGCGAACGATTAAACAGGCTTAAAGGGTTAAACCAGTGTCGGAGCGCATAGTACCGATCTCTAACATTATCGAAGCTAACTTTACCCGCTGCGGAGGCACTTTATGTGCAAAGTATTTGTTTTAGATACCGAAAAAAGACCACTAGACCCAATTCACTCAGCACAAGCAAGACAATTATTAAGGAACAAAAAAGCAGCAGTCTATCGCCGCTTTCCGTTCACCATTATTCTCAAAGAATCACGTCCAGATTCACTCCTTACACCACTGCGATTAAAGCTTGACCCTGGCGCAAAAGTAACAGGGATTGCATTAGTCAACGATACTACAGGGGAAGTTGTATTTGCAGCAGAACTAAAACATAGAGGTTTTACAATTAGAGATGCTTTAACTTCTAGGCGACAATTACGACGCGGTAGACGGGCTAGAAAAACTCGTTACCGTGCGCCAAGATTCTTAAATAGAACACGTCCAGATGGATGGTTAGCACCAAGCGTATGCATTGTCGTGTTGAAAATATCAAAACTTGGGTTGAGAGATTACGCCAACTTGCGCCAATAGAAGCTATCAGTCAGGAATTAGTACGCTTTGATATGCAGTTGATGCGTCATCCAGAAATTCAAGGAAAAGAGTATCAACAAGGTACTTTGGCTGGTTATGAAACCAGAGAATATCTATTAGAAAAGTGGAGTAGACAATGTGCTTATTGTGGTGTCAAAGACGTGCCACTACAGGTAGAACACATTCACCCTAGAGCCAAAGGGGGCAGTAATTCCATCACAAATCTTACCTTGAGTTGCGAAAAATGCAACACAAAAAAAGGGACTAAGAATATTAAAGAGTTCTTAAAAAAAGACCCTTCTAGATTAGAGAAAATCTTAAAACAAGCAAAAAGACCACTAGCTGATGCAGCCGCAGTAAACACAACCAGATTCGCATTGTTGAACATATTAAAAGAAACTGGCTTACCTATAGAAACAGGTTCGGGAGGTTTAACAAAGTTCAATCGCAATAATCAAAACCTAGAGAAAAGTCATTGGTTAGATGCCGCTTGTGTTGGAAAATCAACACCGATTTTAAAAATTAAAGGTATCAAGCTTTTGTTGATAACTGCAAATGGTCATGGTACTAGACAGATGGCTGGTACAGATAAATTCGGTTTCCCTACTCGTCACCGTACAAATAAACAGATTCATTATGGTTTTAATACTGGAGATATTGTTAAAGCTGTGGTCACTAATGGTAAGAAAGTTGGCGAATATTTAGGGCGTGTTTTGTGTCGTGCCGCAGGTAGTTTTGATATTGCTACCAAGACTGGAAGAATTTCAGGCATCAGTCACAAATATTGTTCAGCAATTCACAAAAAGGATGGATATAGTTATACTTTTTGAAGCAATTTTGACGGCGATTGAAATCGCCTGCGCCTTACCCCCATGTCTAAAGCCAGGGGCTTCCACGGCGCGAGGACTTTGGTGAAATCGACAAGGTGCTGGCTCAGTACAATCAAAAGCGTCGAGTTGTTTTGACGACTCCTCATTTACTAGTGCTACCAGCAATCATTTCGTCGAGTGACTTGGTTGCTGCTGTTCCATCACGATTGGTAGCACCGTTTATATGTCAAGGCACATTAGAAATTTTTGAACTTCCTGTACAAACACAACCGTGGATGATTTCAATGCTGTGGAGCAAACTTACAGATCAGGATCTGGCAAATTGTTGGTTACGACAGATGCTCAAAAGCGTTTGTGAGGGAATTTAACACAGAAGTTCGTGTTCTAACGTGGGGTGGGGTACAGACGAGTTGCTGTGATAACGCTAAAAAATACTCTGGAAAGGTTAAACCCTTCCAGAGTATTTTTGGGCAATTTCCTTGGACTTTTGGCTACACTGGCGAACTTCTGTAACCATGCTTTCTCATCAAAAGTAGCAACGATGGTCTTTGGGATTAGCCTAAAATTCAACGCGCTTATAATTGCAGGTCGCTCCTACTCACGCCCCGAGCCATGCAAAAAGCGCTCTCCATCTTTGGAGAGCGCTTTTGATGAGTTAGATATTAGCTATTAGCCGTTGATAGCAGGAGCGCTCAAAGCAACAGGAGCAACTTCAGTTGCAGCCAAGTCTAGAGGGAAGTTGTGAGCGTTACGCTCGTGCATGACTTCCATACCCAGGTTAGCGCGGTTGAGGATGTCCGCCCAAGTGCCGATGACACGACCTTGAGAATCAATCACGCTGGAGTTGAAGTTGAAACCGTTGAGGTTGAACGCCATGGTGCTTACGCCCAGTGCGGTGAACCAGATTCCAATCACAGGCCATGCAGCCAGGAAGAAGTGCAAGCTGCGGCTGTTGTTGAATGAAGCGTATTGGAAGATCAAGCGACCGAAGTAGCCGTGTGCTGCAACGATGTTGTAGGTTTCTTCTTCTTGACCGAACTTGTAACCGTAGTTCTGAGATTCGGTTTCGGTTGTTTC
The DNA here is from genome assembly GCF_963920835.1 of Scytonema sp. PCC 10023. Taxonomy (NCBI): domain Bacteria; kingdom Bacillati; phylum Cyanobacteriota; class Cyanophyceae; order Nostocales; family Scytonemataceae; genus Scytonema; species Scytonema sp. PCC 10023. Next base: position 20,715 of record NZ_CAWUDP010000069.1, on the reverse strand, counting down.
ACGAACCAAGGAAGAGGTTACCAAAGAACCGTGCATTGCACTGAACAAGCTACCACCGAATACACCTGCTACACCAAGTTGGTGGAAGGGGTGCATCAGGATGTTGTGCTCTGCTTGGAACACCAACATGAAGTTGAATGTACCAGAGATACCCAAGGGCATACCATCAGAGAAGGAACCTTGACCAATGGGGTAAATCAAGAATACTGCGGTTGCTGCTGCTACAGGAGCAGAGAATGCTACGCAGATCCAAGGACGCATACCCAAGCGGTAGGACAGTTCCCACTCACGACCTAAGTAGCAGAATACGCCAATCAGGAAGTGGAATACTACCAACTGGTATGGACCACCGTTGTACAACCACTCATCTAAGGAAGCTGCTTCCCAGATGGGGTAGAAGTGCAAACCAATAGCGTTGGAAGAAGGAACAACTGCACCAGAGATGATGTTGTTGCCGTATACCAATGAACCTGCAACAGGCTCACGGATACCATCGATGTCAACGGGAGGTGCTGCTACGAATGCGATGATGAAGCAGGTGGTTGCTGCAAGCAGGGTGGGGATCATGAGGACGCCGAACCAACCGATGTATAAGCGGTTTTCGGTGCTGGTGATCCACTCGCAGAAGCGACCCCAGACATTGGCGCTTTCGCGACGTTGTAAGGTTGCTGTCATGGTTTTATGATTGCGGTTGTTTAGGTATGTATGATGTTAAGCAAATTTCCTTTGCTTGTCTTTACAATACTTTACACTCGTTTACAAAAGCAAGGGGTTTTCTAGAATCTTTTCTTATCTCTATTATCAAATTTGCTTATACGATGATGGGAGCATAACCGACGCAAAAAAGCTGCAAAATCCGTACTAAGCACTCTTCGACTGCGATGACGCAGAGCATAGTGCGCAAGCAGGGGTTGGGTGAAACCCTGACAAAAGCGGAAATTTAGACCGAAAACGCTTGTCTTATGTCCTCTTCATCCTCAAATCCAAACAAAGAGTGCTAATTATTATTAGGATTGCCGCCTTTTCCCAACACGAGCTGCCAATTTATTAGTTAACTCCAATTGGTATTGATTTTTATTGTCCTCATAAACTAGAATTGTCCTAGGGTCAGCATGACGGCTAAGGTGCTGCACCTTCCGGTAATCACCCTCCGCCAAATCAAGAGCATCCGTAATACCGGAATGCCTTATTTTATGGGGCGTCATCCGCTTTTTGATGCCAGCGCGTTCGCAGGTTTTTCTCACAATTGCATAGATACCATCGCCCGTCAGCTGATGACCATAATTGTGGAAGTCCAGCGCAATGAACAACGGGTCCCTTGGTTTGACATTTGTACGACAGCCCAACCAATCGCTAATCGCCTCCGCCACCACTGGGTTTAAGTCAATCCTAGTTTCATCATTCCCCTTGCCCTTACCATAAACAGTTAACGTATTTTCGTGGTAATCAAAATCTCCCACTGTTAACTTTGCAACCTCACCCCTGCGTAGGACATTAGACCAAAGCAGCAGAAATAAAGCATAATCCCGCTTCCCCTTAGCGCAGGTGGTATCAATGACATCAAAAACTTTGTTGTACTCCGAGACATCTACACCCCGCGTATCTCTGTATTTTGTCACTTTCAGAGAGGAGATGCGATCGCTATCAAAGTGATATCGGCAGCGCTTCAAGTTCCGTCCCACCTTAATTAAATACTTAATCGCCGCCAAATAACGGTTAATCGTTGCCCCCTTCCTACCCTGTGCCACCAGATGATTCTTAAACTTGATAATTAACCCGTTAGCCACCTCAGAGTCCAACGCCCAAAACTCCTCAACGTCCCGTCCGGTGGGTTTCCTTTGCAAAAAATACTCAAAAAATATCCGTATATTGCCAGCATACCCCCGCTGGGTGGTAGCCGCTTTCTGCTGCAACTCCGCCAAAAAATCATTGCTGGTTTGCAGCTGGCTGGCAACATCGGCAATTGAACTTTCAGTACTTTTACTTAATCTATCCATCTCCCTACGTTAATGACAATGCAGCTTTTCATTAACGTCCTACACTACCACACACAGGACAACCGTTACTACCACATATTCCTCTTCTTTTGAACATACAGACAGATTTTACTGACTATAAGGATTGGCTTGGGTTGAGATTTTTGCTTTCTACGTGAAAAGTGTATTTTTTTGTACAAAACAACCGGAACAACTGGTACGCTTATGCCAGTTGGTGTGGTGATTAATGTACTGTCCATGAAAGCGGTTGTACTGAATCGCTTTCATGGACGATGTTACCCCTGGAAAAATTTTTTCGTTTGCTAAAGTTCAACTCGTGCAAATGTACTAAAATAGCCCAATTGCAGTGTCTGTATGTTCCGCAAAATCCTTTTTCAGATTTTGGGTGATATCAACATTGCTATCAAAATTGTCTGTACTTGCGTCTCTCTGATATTGCAATTGTTCAGAAGTGAATCCGGAGAACGGCGCACCGCCGCTTCCATTCCTCTTCCTTACTTGTCAGTAGATTGACAAGTTCTGCTCAAGCATTCTGGCACTTAACGAATCGCTCGCGCGATCGTTTGCGCTCGTCGGTGGGTTTATCCCATACGTCTACTACGAACGAAACAACGAATCTGAACAGGTCGAACAGCCAAAGGTCATCCCTATTGTCAAAGCCAAGGAAAAAGCTCCGCCTCGGTAAGTATGGGGTACTTACATCAAGAAAGCGTGGTTGCGTCAAGAGACGCAAAGTTTATCAGGCTCGCTGCTGCGCGAGTCCGAGCGTACGCCTGCTATCATTGGTTCTAGCAAGTGGCAGCGCCACGAACACTATTTATCCGGACTTGATAAAACTCCCTTGTGTACCGAAAGAGCTCCTTTGTGACTACTGTTGTGGCTGCTGTAACTGTTGAGAGTTTGATTTCCAAGCTACCAAGTCTTGTTTCTATACTATGGTCTATACCTTCTTCACTACGATTTGCCAGTAATGCTTCCAGTTGGGCAAGACGAGTTTCTACACTAGTTTCTATACCAGCAGCATCACCGGTTGACGTGGTGTAGTCCAAGTATGACTAATCGGTGGCTGTGGTGTTACGTTAAGCAGGCTGCTTTGCTTCGCGCTGCGGCTAGGGATTTGGGGTGTCACTGTAAGGACACTGCAATGCTCTGCCCCTACGGCAAATGTGGTCTATTTACCTGAAAATAGCTGTAACTAGAAAAGCTCTGCACCTTCAATATTTGAAAACTAGAATTCATGCCGCTCCATCTGCCAAGATGCGAGCGCCAGACATCCGACGGTTAATAAAAACGTAACACCCATTGCAATCAAAGCTTGGGATGGTATATGACCTGCTACAGCTTCAACTGCATAGCGTTGCAGGGCTGCGAAACTTACGGGTTCAATTTGCCTTAACTGCTGATTTGTATTTAAACTCGCTCCCCCAATAAAAACCAAAAGCGCGAGCGCAGTTACGATGCCAATGTTATTAAAGAAGGTTCCCAGCATCAGAGTCACTGCCAGAAGAAACAGCAACAGCAAATAAATCATCAAAACACTGATGAGATAGTTTAACAATGAAACCAGCGAAGGTAGTCCGAAGATTCCGGCAGTAACATACACGATGAGCGCTGGTGTACCCAGCATTATTGAAGCAATAAAAACTGCATAAGCTGCAAATTTTCCCAAGATAAAGGCTGGACGGGAAAGGGGTTTAGAACAAATCCAAAGTAAAGTAGAAGTTAATTTCTCTTCAATAATTGCACCTTGACTCAGTACAATAGTTCCAATCGACATTGGTGTAGTACCCAACCACAGAAATAATGATAAGATTCCAATACCTTGATTTGCGGACAACGCTGTACCACCCATTGTAATAAGGGAAATTGTTGGCACTGCTGATAGTCCAATCCAAAGGACTAAGTGAGATATCCAACGCTTTTTTGCAAACCAGCGCACCAATTCTTTTTCATAAATGGGACGAAAACCGCGCAGCCAACTGCTTTCTATGGGTTGTAATCCTGACTTCCTTGCAGATGTTTTAAGGTTCATGTTCAGTTTCTCCCTCAATTAAATCCACAAAGACATCTTCAAGTTCGTATGATGTCCTTCCAAAACTTGTGACAACAGTTTGACTATCTGCCAGTACGAGCCGTAAAAGTTCATTTTCAGCAGCATTCGGGTTCGTGACATTGATTTGCAGCTTTGTTGTGAGATTATTCTTGATATCTGGAAATCCCTCTTCGGTGGTAATAGCTTTAATCCAAGGTACATTGATGAGGTTCGCGCGTACCTGAGATCCGTCACCGCGTACTGTGATGTGGAATTGGCTGCGATCGCCTGCAAGTAATTCTTGAATCGAACCTTGAGCGATTAATCTACCGTGTTTGAGAATTACTACGCTATCGCTCACCCTTTGTACATCATCGAGAATATGGGTCGAATAAAAAACTGTACTTCGTCCCCGAAAGCTTTCAAGAATTTTTAACATATCGCGTCTTCCCAATGGGTCTAAAGCAGACGCAGGTTCATCGAGAATAATTAACTCTGGGGAGTTGATTGCAGCTTGAGCAATACCGAGACGCTGACGCTCACCTCCAGAGAAATTCCTCACCGGACGGTCTGCTTTTCCATCTAAGCCCACAAGCTGAATTATTTCGTCAATTCGATTTTCGATTATAGCTTTGGAACCTTTGAAAAAGAACGAGGCAACAAAACGTAGGGTTTCGCGGGCGCTCAAATGTCCATAGAAGCGTGGCTCTTGTGCGAGGAAGCCAACTTGTTCTCGAATACTAACGCTGTCTGTGATGATACTTTTTCCGAGAATAGTACCGTCACCACTTGAAGGTTTTACCAGTCCCAGTAACAGCTTGATTGTGGTACTTTTGCCTGCTCCATTGGGACCGAGAAAACCACAAATTGAGCCGCGTGGTACGGCTAAATTCAATCTGTCGATAACAGGTTTTCGACCGTAGGTTTTAGTTAAGTCTTTTGTCAAGATAATTAAATCGGGTTGCATCATCTGGCTATGTGTGATTTGAACTAAAAAATGAGATTTTAACTCATGATATGCTTCAGAAATGAGTATTCCAGTTTATGCTTCACTTTTAATCTTCGAGTTTTTTAATAATAATGATTATAATTTAGGGGATGAAAGGAGGGATACGAGCGTCGCTCGTATCCCTCCTTTCAGTTTGATTATCATTATTATTCAGCGACGATTTGAGTAGGCGATCGCTCTGTTATTGGGCGATCGCTTGTCCAATGAAATATTTTATTTTTACTCAGATATCTACTAAAACAAAAGTTTTGAACCATAACATGGGCATTTGAACCATATTTTGAATTGAAAGTTTATAAATGGGCAATTTTTTCAGAGATTTTTTGTACAAGCAAGACCACCAGCAAATTGAGCGCCTTGTAAGTTGAAGTTAGATTGTTTTTTAGGAGCTTCTGACATAGATTTACTGACGCTCTAGGGTTGTTAGCGGGACTTAAATTATTAAAGAAAGTAAAAAAGTACCCATAAGGGCAATGGTGATTGCTCTACACTGTATCATCCTTTCACAAAAGAAAAGGGCTAAGTATTTGCTTATTAGAAAATTCCCCCACAAATGGGTTGAATTACCCAAAAGTATTTAATCTTTAGCGAAGAAGCTGATTGTTAATATTTTTTTAAAAAGTACTTAATCATGCTGGTGTAGTCTGATTGCTATTCAATATGTACCAAAAAGCAATTTTAAAAGTGAAGATTAATCGACGTACAATCATCAGAGCCATTGCCGCTGCACCAGCATTTGCAGGTCTTTCTGCTGTTTTGTCAAAAGTCAAAGCTCAAGATGCAGGAAAGTTTGAAGTTTGGTTCATTAGGCATGGTGAGAGTGAAGTTAATGTTTTATCCTCAAGAGAGGACTTACCCTCTGAGTTACCACCTGATGAAGGTTTTACTTATCCTCTGACACTAAGAGGTATTGAGCAGGTAAAATCTCTTGCCTCGTCAATTCAAGATATTGATGTTTCGGCGATTTTTACTTCCACTCGCTTGCGTACGGTTCAAACTGCGGATGCGATATCATTTGTTAAAAATCTTCCAATACAACTTGCTCCTGAAATTGTTGAAGTCAATTTCGGCACATTAGCCTCAGCAAGTTCTTCTGGTCTTCAAGAAATCTTTCAAATATTAACTGATTGGTTGATAAACGAACAATACGACCGAAGAGCACCAGATGGAGAAAGCTATAACGATTTACGCTCTCGTTTCGTCCCATTTGTCACAGCTACAATCGAACAGTATTCAAGCATTCCTCAAGTACTGATATTTGTAGCGCACGGTGCTATTTTATCTACCATGCTACCTTTAATATTCAAAAACGTATCGGGTCAATTTGCACTGGCTAACGTCTTACCGAATACGGGGGTTATCAAAGGCGAACTGAGAAATGGGCATCTTATTTGTACGGATTGGAATGGAGTGCAGCCATAAGTACTAAGGACGCAAGCGGTTTTTGACAGTCAGTAGGGTAGAAACTTGCCGCTCTAACAAGCGGTGGAAAAGTATACACGATTGTAAGGGTTACGTCGAGAGCTATCACAGCTTACATTACCAATATGGAATCCCTACTGCTGTTAATATCGCTTTTTGGTGGGAAACTCCCACTGACAGAAAACCCTGGCAGGAGTTGGAGCAAGTGCTAATTCAAAAGTGGAAGTCGCCATTTAATAAGGAGAACTGGGAACGGTGGGGGCAACCGTTTCGGTAGAGCGATCGCACCTCGAACCTGCTCAGGTGGAACCTGAGATAACTATTATGTTTAGGTTTTGTATTTTTCAAATGCTTTTTTAAGATAGTTACTTAAATACCAAATCGGTTCGCCAAATTCTTCTGCATTTGAGGCTCCTAGTTCAATAAGCAATGAGGTACGTTTACTAATTTCTTCTGCAACTTTTTCGGCAAATTCGGCATTTTTTTGGAAATAGTTTTCACTCGTTTGGGGATAAGCGTCGTACCAAAGTATATAGAGCGCGGAGGCTAAAACTCTTCTTTGCCGAATATGGCTATTAGGAGAATCTAAAAACTTTAACAGTAATTCTAAGTTAGTTGGAGTAGCTAGAATCAAATCTTCGTCTTGTTCTGAGAAAGAAAGCTCATCATTAATCGCCCAAATTTCTAATTGTTTGCGAGAGAGTGAGGGAAGGTCATTACTTTCTCTACTAAAATCTGTGGAACCGCATCTGGAACAAGGTTCTTTCCATGCGCGTGTTTGTTCAAATGCTGCGGTTAATTCATCGAGAAATCGCATTTCTTCATAACCACATTTTGCACATGAACGGGTTTGTTCGTATTTTTGAGGGGTCATTGACATTCTAGAAATAATTGCAGTAATTAATATCTTCACCGTTACCTGCTATAATTTCCGACTCAATGGTGATGTATAGCTCAATAAATAGGGGAGATCCAGATAAAAAATTCAGTGGTCGAAGACCCGCCTTAACTCACATCTTGCACCAACATTTTTTGATAAATTTTCGTTACTCAGTATGAAACTAAAAGTCCTTTATTTAGAAAGAAAAGCCAGAAAAAATCGTGTAGCTTACCCTTGCATCTTTTTCGCTTGTACGGTTTTCTACGGATAGGTGCAAGATATCAGTTAAGCGATCGCACGAAACAGTATCGTCCGCCCACCCGCATTCTGGACAATCCCAGTGTATTCTAGCCGTATAATCGCGCTGGAATTCATAGCCGCAATGAGGACATTTACCAGTAAAGATTGGGTGAGTGTCCAGTAATTCTAATTGCTGCTCTGGTGTCCACCGCTGTCGAGGTTGCGCAATCAATTCGCCGGCGTAACAATCAAAACGAACCAGCATCAAAACCACAGGCAGCAACTTCTGCTCAGAATGCAAAAAGCTGCAAAGAACTAGCAGCACAAGGAATCCAAAATATTAGCGTAGCTCAGAATCCCTGGGCGGCAAGGTTCGACCGGGACAATGATGGTATTGCTTGCGAGAGTTAAGCGACTTCAGCCTGATAATCTGAGTTCCCAAACACTGAACACGCGCGAATCACATGACGCTTACATAGAAAAAGCCCTTAGTTTTTAAGCAGAAGCATAGATTTTTTAAATACAATGTCTTCGTTGTTTTGTTAGGTGGTAGGCGATCGCTTCATCACTTTTTAATGGATTGCCTTGAATGCGATCGCACTTGGGAGTATGGGCATCTGTGGACAGCATAAAATTCCCTTTCTATACTGAACATTGGGTATAGAAAAGGGGTGGGTTAATCTTAGACAAAGTTCACGCTTAGAAAACCTTCAATTAGGTTTGCGGCATGGCAGTGTTTTATACAATAACCATCTCTTGCCAATCTAATCAACCCGCCAAACCGCAAAGGTTGGGCAATTTTGTCCAGGTTTGATGAGGGGGGTTATGGGGATTGGGGACAGGTGGTGTGAGGGATTGAGGAGTAGGGAAGGGAAGGGCGAGGTTTTTTGTAAGTGATTATATGGAAACATTTATGTGACATTAATCACTTAAATAAAGAAAACATTGATAGTAGCATTGCGTAAGGACTTAATAGTGTTATCTCTACAAGTTATCAGGGCTTTAAGTCAAGTAAATAATTGTCCGCATCTCCCTATATTTTGTTTTTGGGAGGACATATATATATCTCTATGGAACAAACACATCCAGTTGTGTTGCTTGACATTGAACACCTAGATAGAAGTAAGTTGAGTGAAAAAAAGCTCAATGATTTACAAAATCGTTTAAGTGAAGCTCTTTTCAATAGTTCAGAGCCAATTGCTTTAGATAAACGGTTTGGTAAACCATACAGAATTACGAATGGAAGGCATCGAATTTACCTGGCTCGTGAAAAAGGTTATCAAATGGTTCCGGCAATTTTTACCGATTGGTTGTGATATCGCTAAATGTCATTACACGGGCGACTGGGGTATCTTAACAGCGTGGGGGTGCCGTGAGTAGTTCACTTTGATTTTTATCTCAAGGCATAAATAAAACTGGGTACTTATTTTTCTCTCAAGGAATTACGACAATAGGAAAAATATGTCTTCAAATAACATATTAACTAATGCACTCCAAGATAATGGTGATACAACTATAGAGCCACCAAGTTTTATAGAAATTACCAAAAAGACAGTTAGATTTGGTTCAAATATATATCAATTTCGTAATATTACTGGTTTTGGTTTAGCTGAAGCCAAGAATGGAAATGTAGTTCCAATTAAATTGATTTTAATAGGGTTTGCAGTAGGACTTTTTCTAGCTAATATTCCTGATTTCAGATTTTGGGGAATCTTCATAGCTCTAGCAGCGATTGTTGGAATTATAGTAAATAGTTCTCAACCCAAACGCTATGGGCTTCAATTAGAACTTAACTCAGGAAGAAAAAGAGTATTTATTACTAGGGATTTGGAAGGCGTGAAAAAAGTTGTTTCCGTCTTGTATAACTTCATGGAAAGTGATCAAGAAGGGAGTTTTAACTAACTCTAGTAAGTCTAAGTCACTACTGATGCTTGACCAAATTTTTGTATATTTAATAGTGGTTAGATAATCAGAAATTTGATTATTAGTTAAAGGCTGTAAGTAAATAGCTCCGTTAAGTTGCAGTTGAGCGGAGTAATTACTATATTCCTCACTCCGACTACAAACAACTAGATAAAGCGGTCTATTCTCGCTTCCTAAAAACTGATTAATTATAGAAACACAAAGTTCTTGACGTTGTGGCTCAAGTTCATCCAAACCGTCAAGCAATGGTAGTAACTGGTGATTATTTACCCACTCTTTACTAAGCTTTTTTGATACACCATACTTAGATTTCAGTTCTGCCAACAACCAATCAGTTATAGATTGTCGGTCATCTTTCCAAGAGGACAAGTTGAACAAAACGGGAACAGGACAATCAGGCTGTTCTTCTGCACGTTTGACTAGAGCTTGTGCCAGTTCTAATTGTGTGGTTGTTTTGCCTGACCCTGGCGCACCCAAAATTAACAACTTGCCTGCAACATCTACGGAATCAAAAACATCAATAATTCTGGTAGTATCAGGGATAGGTTCGGGAGGCTTTAACCCAATTTTTACTTCCGCATCCCAAAGTCGTTTTACTTGTTGAGGTTGTGATTCCTTTCCCAAGTTAATCAGTACAACATTGTGTAGAGACTGCTTCAATCGGGATGCAACTTCCTGTTTTACATCTGCTAGCAGTAATCGCTGGTTATGTTCGCGCTGTGGATTCCCTACTGGTGCTAACTGCTGCCCTAGAAAAAGATTCCAAATGTCGCCCCCTATCCGTTGGGCGTTTACCGTGTCAGCATTGATGAACCCACCACCAAATTGGGCGTTGCGTAAGTCATTGTTAGTAACCTTTTTTGGGTCTTCTGACTCTGGCATAGGGCTATCGGGCGTTCTTGGTTGTCTTGTATTATAAATGTCTCCACTTAGGAGATGGCTTTAAACTATATTTCTTAATAGACTATTTCTTCTTCAGTACTGGAGTTAAATGTTCTGGAATTCCCTCTAGCTGAATAACACTGCATCCAAGCTTGTAAGCAAATTCAACGGATTCTCCAGCGCTCAGTGCATTATAAAAGCCTGTTGCAAATTTAATCGCAGCTTTATCACCAATCTCCTTATTCATTCCAATTACGTATGGAATATGCTTAACAATGGCATTTGCTTGTACTTCTGAGTAACAAGCATTGAGGACAACACACTCAACGTTAGAAGCAAATAACTCAAACAGATTAGCCAGAGCTACGGTATCCACTAATCGCACATTTCCGGTTTCATCTTCCAGTGCCAAACCATCATCCCCTGAACCATGACCGCTAAAATGAACAATTTGCGGTTTGAAGTCCAGTAATGATTGGTAAACCTCTTGAACACGCACAGCCCAGCGTTGTTTCAGGTCAAACAGTTCCCGTTTTTTGGCTCGTTGCAATCCCGCATCAATTTCTCGTACCTCTTCACCTAATCGCAAAGGTGAGGTATTTTTCGGATTTGCTGCCAAAATTAGAATTGTTTTGACAGGAGAATTGTTATCTTCCGTTCGTGCAACTTGGTTGTAGTTGGTAATATCACCACCTATTTGATGAGCATTTACTGTCTCAGCGTCTACAAGACCACCACCGAATTGAGCGCCTTGTAAATTAAAGTTAGATTGTTTTCTAGGCATAGTATCTCCTTGGTTATTATAAGTTTCCGCATAAAAGCTAGGCTGTTGTAGCGCGGTCACTATCATACTTTCTAAAGAGCGAATTCTATTATCTTTCTCTGCTAAAATTAACTGAATTTCATGTTCTGGCAAGCCTTTTAGCTGATTATATGTAGCAAAATATCTAGCGCTTAACTCGGATTTATCTACCTCAGGTGCAGTTTTAGCACGAAGTAAAAACTTATCTCTACCCCGTTTTTCCATAGCCACAATTTCTAATTCAGCATCAGGATGATTCTCAGCTAATTGCTTGAATGAAATTGCGATCGCCCTTGGGTCAACACCTTGGTTGTGGTAAAGGTCTAGGGTGTCAACAATGGGTTTGATAAAATCACCAAACTCGCCATCTGCAAAGACCTCCTCATTGTTATCGGGTTTGCGAAGTGGGTCGAGATTATCTTTGGTAGGTAAGCGCATATAAACATATTCACACCTCACCCCGTGGAATTTAGTATGACTTGTAATATTCCAATCTTCTATGATGGCTCCGGTGAGAGTAGCACCTGTAAAATCGGTTCTGTCTAACTGCGTTTGTACTAACTTTGCTCTGGATAAATCTGCGTCTTGTAAATTGGCTTCACTTAAATCTGCACCAAAAAAACTTGCATCTACCAAATTGGCTCCTTGAAAATTGACTCCTCGCAAATCCTCACGGTCAAAATTCTTGTCTTGCCCCTGACCTGTGACCAGAACTTGACACACTTTGGCTTTTTGCAGGTAAGTTGTACCAGGGCGAACACGGTCAAGTTTCTTGGTTTTGTGGAAGCAAGTACGAGTCAAAGTAGCTTTTCTAAAGTCTGTGCTTTTAAGGGTAGCTCCCGTAAAATCAGCATCAGTTAAATCAGAAGAGCGAAAACTTGTACCTTTAAAAGCAGCAAAAGCAACAGCAATGTTGCGGATGAAAGCGTGCTTTGGGTCTCCCTTCAATGCACACCAACTGATATAAATGCTTAATAATACTACGGCTCCGACTACGGCTCCGACTACGGCTCCGGCTCCGGCTCCGGCTAAGACTCCGGCGAAGGCGAAAGCGAAGGCGAAGGCTCCGGCTAAGACTCCGGTTACGGCGAAGGCTCCGCTGAAGACTCCGGTTCCGGTTACGGCGAAGGCTACGGCTCCTAAAGCTGCCTGTATTCCTTGACAAATTGTAAAAATAAAGACGAAAATAACTGTAATTATACTAGCTAAATTGATTATTTGATTATCTAAGCTAGAGCTTCTAAATATTAGCACCATCTGGTAACCAACATGAGCAGATAAGAATCCTGACATCGCTGCCAAGATCCAAGAAACAGCCACTAAGAACGCCGCCCACCGCTTTTGCAATCCCGCTTTGGCATGACTGAAGTTTGCACCTCTCAGTTTTGCACCGCTAAAATCAGCGCTTTGGATATCTGCACCGTTAAATTTCGCCCCTATCAAGTCTTGATTTCTAAAGGAGCGCCCTCTGAGATTTTGACCGGAGTAGTCTGGTGGCATAGCTAGGCAAGGGAAAAGACCGTAACCAGAGTTGGCTACAAATTCTATCTTGTATTTTCCGGATTCTCGCCAATTGACCCCTTTCTGGGCAGACCCCGTGCAGATGCGATGCTCCTTTATGAGCCGCCCTGCTGCCGCGATCGCGCGCAGCGCAGTGCGGCAGCATCGGTGAGAGGTTAAGATAATTTTACTTTTGTCAATTAGAAATTATGCTGAAAAGTTAGGGGGAACACAGGTATGAAGTTAACTCTTGTACTGAACTTATGGGGCAATAATGAATCATGCGTATCAAGATTAAGCGATTGCCCAAAGGGCACTGCGCTCCGCGCAATCGCCTGCTCAAAAATTGTGTTTCCAACCCCGATTTTCAGCAATATTTTAAGTAGTGTTGCTTATTGACAAATGGTGTTCAACCTTAACCTCTCACGAATGGTGCGGGAGCAGGGTAATCGGCTTATCCACCCTTAGCAGCTAGTATGAACGTGGCATTTAAGAGCGGGGTGCTAAACACGATTACCTTCAATGTAAGTATCAGGTACTTACATCCACAGAGCTACTTATTAATACAAATAAAAGCTCCCAGAAAAACGTTAAGAGGTTACTTGGCGATTTCAAAAGTGAGCTACTACAACCTAAACAAAATCCTTATTTAATAAGACTTTTAAGCTTAATACCAATTTAATATGAAGCTGCATAGAATAGAGGAGTAGCTCCCCTCGATGAGTTTAAGTACCCATGAGCCGCCCATTCAAAATTGAGATCACACAGAGCGAAGAAGAATTGAAAAAACGGCTACAGACAGTCAGGTCAGTCAGCCACAAGGAGAAACTCCAGATGTTATGGTGGCTTAAAAGTGGTCAGGTCAGCGAGCAACAGGAAATAGGGAAACGGTTGGGCAGAGATACCTCAACGATCACAAGATGGTTGCAGAAATACCGTTTAGGAGGACTGTCAAGCTTATTAGAAATCAAAAAAGCACCAGGGGCAATTAGGAAAATGAGTGATGAGGCGATCGCGGCACTCAAACAGCAGTTGGAAACAGGCACTCGTGTTTAGCAGTTACGGTGCAATCGTCGAGTGGTTAGAAAAGGAGCATGGACAAAAGATAGAGTATGGGACGGTCTATGGATGGGTAAGATATCGATTGGGAGCGAAGCTCTTAGTTCCACGTCCCACGAGCTACAAGCAGGATGAGGAAGCAGTACAAGGGTTTAAAAAAAACTCGGTACCGTACTACTGAGCTTGGAGGCACTGCTGGCACGAGGGCAGCGCATTCGCTACCTATGCCAAGACGAAACCAGAGTGGGGATGAAAACTTTGACGGGCAAAGTGATTACCGCTCCTGGGGTCAAACCCACAGTAGAAGTGAAATGGGGACGGGAGAATTTTTGGATTTATGGTGCCATTGAACCAATGAGTGGAGATCATTTCCTACACGAGTATCCACAACTTAATGGGGACTATTTTCAGCAGTTCTTGGACTGGCTATCCCAGCAGTTAGGACAGGATTATGCAATTTTACAGATTGACCAAGCTTCTGCTCATATGACCTCAGCAATTCGTTGGCATGAGTACTTGATTCCTCTTGCGAGCGCCACCTCACTCCCCTGAACTCAACCCAATTGAGCGTATGAAGGCAGTTCCTCAAACAATCACTCAAAAATGAACTTTTCTCTTCGCTACAAGCTTTACGCGATCGCATCCAAGAACTGTTTGACCAACTTACACTTGAACAGGTGATGTCTGTCTCTTCTTATAACTTTATCCTAGAAGCCCTTTTCTATGCAGCTTCACATTAAATTGGTATAACCCGGTTTTCTGTTCCAATGATACTTGTACCCCTTTTACCACGAGAGGAAAAGTACCATCGCACCCAAGGCTCTTTGTTTGTCAAGCTAGCATTTGAGAAAAATCTGAAATTTTTATACTTGTGCGTCCGGAATGGGTAAATTCAAAGGTGATATTAAGTATGTATTTACACCAAAGACGAAATAATAAAACGCAACTAAACAAGGACAAATTATGAACACTACTTCTGTTGTGCTTAAAGAAGGTTCAAGAGGTGCAGAAGTCACCAAGCTGCAAGAAGGTTTGAAAAAACTCAATTTTTATTCAGGTATTGTTGACGGTGTTTTTGGGGCAAAAACCAAGGAAGCTGTCATCAATTTTCAAATATCACAACAATTAGTAGCCGACGGCATTTTCGGCGAGAAAACTTGGTCTAAATTAAACGCAGCACTCCAACAGAGCAATCCACGAGCCGATTTTCGAGTAATTAACGTACAAGAATTTATCTCTTCTAACCGGATCAGAGTTTCTACTCCAAAAGCAATAGCTGTACAATTGTTTAGCAAATCAGAAGAAGAAGAAGCAAGAAAGTCTGAAGACATTTCAGTTGCGTATCTTACAAGAGAAACTGCTGTCATCGTATATACCATAATAGGTTTGGGTGATGATTCAGTAGCTGGAATGCGAAATCGCATCGAATTGAAACGCAACCAAAATAAATGGGAAATTGTCTGGGTAGGTGAACAATACAAGTGTCAACCAAATCGAGGACATCAAGACTGGTCTGGCAGTCTTTGCTCGTAATCGGGTTTTTAGCCAAAGCCTTGCCTAATTTCATTGCTACTTCAGCCTCTGTAATTAGATATATGAAGTAGCATTTTATTCTCTGGCAAGATGCGTGTAATTTTCACGCTTTTGTTGCAGCGAAGTGGTCTTGCAGCATTTTGTGGATGAAGCGATAGCCGCTGCCTACACGTTGAAGGAGTAAGCGTTCGGTGCAGTAGTCGAGGAAACGGGCGTAGTTCCAAGGAATGTAACCGTTGAGGTAGAAGCTGAGGCGGTTGAAGTAGAAGATGAGGAATTGGGTGAAAGCTATAAGCCAATCGTAACCAATTAGTTCAAAAATTAGCCCCCACAATAGTCCAAAAATCAGTCCCCGAGTCAGCCCAAAAATTAGCACAAAAATTAGCACAAAAATTAGACACCAAATTAGCCTTATAATCTGCCTCAAAAACGCCCATAAAATTGCTATACCAAACAGAGCCAAAGTCGCTCTTGCAATACTGGATGGAATCTCAAAAATCATGTCTACAAGGTGACCATTGCTGTTGGATGGACTTTCAGTAGGAAACAAATTAATAATTGTTGTTAACGAATAAGACTCCACCTTTTCAGGAAAAAACTCTGTTTTCGATTCTCGTAGCATATGTTTAGCTAACCAAACAAGCCACATTCGGGTTTGTTCAGGATCAGGAGATTTCTTTTTAAGATATGCCCTACTATTAATATCTCGTGTTAACGTCCGTTCTACATAGGCATTTAGTAAATACTGAAGACGATCTGCTGTAGAAGTCAAATGCTGCCACTCTTCAATAGATATTTCTTGAAACGCTAAGACAGTAATGCTAAGTAGTAAAGGAGTTTTAACTAAAGAGAGTAGATTTAAGTCCTTACTGATAGTTGACCAAAGTTTTGTATATTTAATACTGGTTAAATAATCACGAATTTGGTTATTGGTTAAAGGCTGTAGGTAAATAGCAGCGTTAAGTTGTAATTTAGTAGCACAGCTACTATATTCTTCACTCCGACTACAAACGACTAGATGAAGCGGTCTAATTTCGCCTGCTAGAAACTGATTAATTGTACGAACACAAAGTTCTTGACATTCTGGCTTAAGTTCATCTAAACCATCTAGCAATGGTAGTAATTGGTGATTATTTACCCACTCTTGACCAAGCTTTTTTGAGATACCGTATTTAGATTTGAGTTCAGCCAGTAACCAATCCGTTAAAGATTGGCGGTCATCTTCCGCTTTCCATGAAGACAAGTTAAATGAAGACAAGTTAAATGAAGACAAGTTAAATAAAACGGGAACGGGATAATCAGGCTGTTCTTCTGCACGTTTGACCAAAGCTTGAGCCAGTTCTAATTGTGTAGTTGTTTTGCCTGACCCAGGCTCACCCAAAATTAACAACTTGCCTTTAATTTCTTCGGAATCAAAAACATCAATAATTCTGGTAGTATCAGGGATAGGTTCGGGAGGTTTTAACCCAATTTTTACTTCAGCATCCCAAAGGCGCTTCACTTGTTGAGGTTGTGATTCCTTTCCCAAGTTAATCAGTACAGAATTGTGTAGAGATTGCCTTAAGCGTGCTGTAACTTCTTCCTTGACTGATGCTAGTAGTATCCGTTCATTCTTTGGTCGTTCAGGGTTGCCTACAAGTGTTGTTGTCTGCCCACCTAGAATATTAAAAATATTTTGAAAAACATTACCTTGAATATAGTCGCCTTCAATCCGTTCGTTATAATTACCTCCTCCAGTATTAATATTGCGCTTCTCAGGTGGGTTCGGCTCTTCCATATTTTCGCCTAATACTAATTTTTAAACCTGCTGGTTAGCAAACTCTGCACTTAGAGGTTGTTAATTTAATTCCCTTAATCTTCTGCCTCTACTTCCTGCCAGCCTTTTATAGCACCAACAATGAAAGCACCTGCTGGGTTGTCAATAGCTTTCTCAAAAGCAGCTAAACCACCTTCCTTGATAGCACTTATTACTCGTTTTTTCAAAGTTGGGTTGCTTTCAATGCGGTTTATGACTTCTGCTGCTACTACCATTTGTTGTGATGTTGTAGTAATAGGGTAAGTTTGCTCTAATTGTTTTAGTAATAGCTGAATCTCAGCAGCAGCTTGGGCAAGACTTTGTGGTTGTCCAGCAGCGTAGTAATTACCTTGGATGTAGTCGCGTTCAATGCGCTCGTTGTAGTTACCGCCACCTGTGTTGATGGTGCGATCGCCAGTCATGGTTGTATCTCCTTGATTTTGAATTTGTGTATTGTTATCACCTTGTACTGCTTGCAATCCACCATCAATTTGGCTATCACTAACGTTTTGGTTAATTCCACCTTGATTCGGATGCATATTATGTACCTTTTCTACTTGAGTGTTTGAATAAAAGCTGGGGCGTTGTAGCGCCGTTACTACCATATTCTCTAAACTAAAAATTCTGCTATCTTTTTCTTCTATAAGAGCTTTTAACTCTTGCTGTGCTAATGCTTTATGTTGATTATAAATTTCAAAATATTCTGCACTCAGTTCAGATTTATCAGCATCTGGCGCAGTTTTAGCACGAAGTAAAAACTTATCTTCCCCTCGCACCTCCATCCCCACAATTCGTAGTCCGGCTGCTGGGTGATTCTCCGCTAACTGCTTAAAGGAAATGGCAATGGCACGGGGGTCAACGCCTTGGTTATGATAAAGGTCGAGTGTGTCAACAATGGGTTTGATAAAATCGCCAAACTCCCCATCTACAAAAACCTCCTCCCTGTTATCCGGTTTACGCAGGGGGTCAGGGTTTTCTTTTGTAGGTAATCGCATATAAACGTATTCGCACCGCACCCCATCAAATTTAGTATCACTAGTGATTCCCCAATCTTCGATATATGCCCCGGTGAGAGTAGCACCTGTAAACTCAGTTCCGTCTAACTGTGTTTGTACTAGCTTTGCTCTGGATAAATCAGCATCTTGCAAGTTAGCTTCACTTAAGTTTGCACCTACGAAACTGGCATCTACTAGGTTAGCTCCTTTAAAGTTGACACCGCGCAGGTCTTCATGGTCAAACTTCTTGTCCTGTCCCTGTCCTGTAGCTAGTACTTGACGCACAAGTGCTTTATGAAGGTAAGTTGTTCCAGGTCTTACACGGTCAAGTTTTTTGGTTTTATAGAAGCAGGTGCGAGTAAGAGTAGCTTTTCTAAAATCCGTACTTTTGAACGTGGCTTCTGTAAAGTTAGCATCAGTTAAGTCTGCGTTGTGAAAGCTTGTACCGCCAGTAGCTGCAAAAGCAACAGCGATGTTCCGAATCAAAGCGTGCTTTTCGTCTCCCTTCGTTGCTTGCCAACTGATATAGATGCTAAGTAACGTTACAGCTACGGCAAAGGCTACGGCAAAGGCTACGGCAAAGGCTCCCGCGAAGCCTTTGGCGATGAAGACGGCTACAACGAAAGCTCCGACTACGGTGAAGGCGAAAGTTCCGGCTCCGAGGAAGGCGAAAGTTCCGGCTACGGTGAAAGCTCCGGTGAAGGCGAAAGTTCCGGCTACAGCACCAGCTACGCCTCCGGCTACGATAAAGGCTCCGGTGAAGTCTCCGGGTACGGTTCTGGTTACGGCTGTGGCGAACGCGAAGGCTCCGGCTACAGCTCCGCCGAAGGCGAAGATGAAGGCGAAGGCTCCGAAACCTCTTTGTATTCCTTGGCGAATTGTGATGAAACAGAATATAGCAACGGCAATGATGGCAGTCAAACCTATTATCTGATTCGTTAAGTTGGAGCCATCAAATATTTGCGCCGCGAAATAACCAACTAGAGCTGATAAAAATCCTGATAGTGCTGACAGCAACCACGAAACAAGCACTAAGAACGTCGCCCACCGCTTTTGTAATCCTGCTTTAGTATGGCTAAAATTCGCCCCTCTCAGTTTTGCATCGCTAAAATCAGCGCCTCTAATATCTGCACCGTTAAAATTACCCCCCTCAAGGTTTTGACCTTTGAAGGAGCGCCCACGGAGATTTTGACCGGAGTAGTCTAGGGGCATAGCTAGGCAAGAAAGAATACCGTAAACACAGTTTTGCTACAAATTCTATCTTGTATTTTCCGGATTCTCGCCAATTGACCCCTTTCTGGGCAGACCCCGTGCAGATGCGATGCTCCTTTATGAGCCGCCCTGCTGCCGCGATCGCGCGCAGCGCAGTGCGGCAGCATCGGTGAGAGGTTAAGATAATTTTACTTTTGTCAATTAGAAATTATGCTGAAAAGTTAGGGGGAACACAGGTATGAAGTTAACTCTTGTACTGAACTTATGGGGCAATAATGAATCATGCGTATCAAGATTAAGCGATTGCCCAAAGGGCACTGCGCTCCGCGCAATCGCCTGCTCAAAAATTGTGTTTCCAACCCCGATTTTCAGCAATATTTTAAGTAGTGTTGCTTATTGACAAATGGTGTTCAACCTTAACCTCTCACGAATGGTGCGGGAGCAGGGTAATCGGCTTATCCACCCTTAGCAGCTAGTATGAACGTGGCATTTAAGAGCGGGGTGCTAAACACGATTACCTTCAATGTAAGTATCAGGTACTTACATCCACAGAGCTACTTATTAATACAAATAAAAGCTCCCAGAAAAACGTTAAGAGGTTACTTGGCGATTTCAAAAGTGAGCTACTACAACCTAAACAAAATCCTTATTTAATGTCGGTGGTACGATAATATTGCCGCGTCTGGAACCATTATCTTGCCACCTGTTGGGCTGTAATGCTCATTCTTCCGTTAAGCGATCGCCAAGAAATTTTCCAAAATGGAAAGATAACTTTGCCGAAACCCAAAAATCGCACCATAAGTTCGCCAAAATACTAACACCTTTTAGTCACAATTGTGATGTATTTTATACATGAGGGCAAACAGTAATTTAGGCTTAACTTGCACTGTAGGCATTAAAAGCATAACATTGCCGAGAAAAATTGGAAGTATAAGCCTGCCAAACGGCAATATTATCCTTCCACCGACATTTAATAAGACTTTTAAGCTTAACCCGGTTTTCTGTTCCAATGATACTTGTACCCCGAGCAGGGGGTTTAGGCGTTGCTCCAATTTTTATTTCGCTTTTGATATCAGGTAATACTAACCCACGATGAAGGTCAACGGAAACGGACAAGGGAAAATCTTAACCCCGGAAGAATTACGGCTGTTATTTACTGATGGATTGACCAACCCACGCGATCGCGCTCTATTTGCCATCTGCTTATTCACTGGTTGTCGAGTGTCCGAAGCGCTGGGACTCAACACCACGGACATCAAAAGCGGAACGTTAACTTTTAGGAAGTCTACCACCAAAGGGAAGCTGAAAACCCGCATTGTGGATATTCAGCCCGGATTAGCTGCTTTTTTGGCGGAGCATCAACCAAAACCTGACGCATTGGGCGTAAAGCTAGAGAAGCTGTCACCTTGTGCCATATGCCTGAAACCCTTTTAG
>NZ_CAWUDP010000068.1:0-58376 GCF_963920835.1 Scytonema sp. PCC 10023 | reverse complement strand
AAGATGAGGAAGATGAGGAAGATGAGGAAGATGAGGAAGATGAGGAAGATGAGGAAGATGAGGACACATCTGCCTCTAGTCCCACGACTTCCCCTACTTCCCTTACTTCCCCTACTTCCCTAACTCCTACAACTTTCCTTACTTCCACGACTTCTCTGACTCCCGCTACTTCCGTAACTCCTCCCAATCCTCTGACTCCCGCTATTCCACCTATTCCTCCTACTTCCCCTAATCCCCCAACTTCTCCCATTCCTCCCACTCTTCCCACTCCCGGTGCTTCCTTCTCCTTATCCTCTTTGTCCTCCTTGTCCTCTTGCCCAAACACCTCTAACCCTATAGAACTAGCAAAGTGGCAACAGAATTTAGAAAGAGCGACACAAGAAAAGCTCAAAAGAGTTTCTCGTGAGACGAATCTTCTCATACAGAAAGCAGGGATAATACCCAAAAAATTACCAGGACCAATTTTAGAAGCAGCTGCGGCTGCGGCATCAGAAGCATCTGCCGAAGTGATGCCAGGACCACCCAATCTACTAAACTTGGTTATTGAAATTGAAAATGAGCAGCAGTCAGAAGACCCCGGCTTGACACAAATTATGGCTATCAACCTGCGGCTTGGGGAAATTGAATTTGCTGACGTGACACTCTCGTCTTATCGCAAGCAAATTCGCAGTGTCTTGCTTCAGCTCAATCGGCTAGGGCAGGAGTATCAAAAAAAACAGCGGGAACTTTCAGTTGCCCAAGCAGAAGCAGCATGGCGTGCTATTTGGTCTGATGATTAGTCATTTGTTCTTTGTCCAAAGTCAAATGACTAAGAAAGAACTCAGAATTCAGGAGTCAGAAGTCAGTATGAGTTTTATGCCATTGGGTAACACCTGTGGGAGAAAACAAAACTTATTCTTCTTGGAATCAGGCTGAATTGATTTGTGAAGTGATTCTGAGTTCTGTGTTCTGCGTTCTGTGTTCTTCTCAAGAATGACTAATGACTAATGACTAATGACTAATGACTACTGACTAATGACTACTGACACACCAGATTGGATACGATTGCAGAAAGCCTTGGCAATAGAAGCAGAACAAGGCTTTACTGACTTGCTGGGTAAACAATACCGCTTCAGTGAGTTTCTTACCCTGACTTTTGGCAAATTCCCCACAGGGTTGCCCACCATTGAACGTCGCCGATGGCAAGAACTAGCGGCTGAATTTGCGAATTATCCAAATCTGGAAGTGGAAGACAGACAACACTTGGTAGCAGAGAGTCGTAGGTATCTGTACCAACTACAGCAAGCGATTGAAGGGGGAGGGGAAGCAGAGGGAGATGAGGGAGATAAGGGAGATAAGGGAGCAAAATCTTCCTACTCATTCTCACTGCCAAAATCTCCAATTGTCGCTGAGGTGAGTCGCAGACTTGCGCCTAACCTAGACCAAAAGCTGAGTGATTTGCCAGAAATAGGCGTTAGAAAAGCTGCAAATTTAGCACGTCTTGGTTTATACACCGTACGTGACTTACTTTTCTACTATCCCCGTGACCATATTGACTATGCTCGTCAGGTAAGTATTCAGGAGTTGATGGCAGGGGAGACGGTGACGATAGTGGCAACAGTGAAGCGCTGTAACTGCTTTACTAGTCCCAAAAACAAGAAATTAACGATTTTAGAAGTGCTGCTACGTGATAAAACGGGTCAGCTCAAAATCAGCCGTTTTTTTGCTGGTACGCGCTTTAGCAGTCGTGGTTGGCAGGAAAGTTTAAAGCGTCGCTATCCAGAAGGTAGTATTGTGGCGGCGTGCGGATTGGTGAAAGAAAGTAAATACGGCTTGACGTTGGAAGATCCAGAACTGGAAGTTTTGGCACATCCAGGAGATACACTTGAATCGTTGACTATCGGTAGAGTGGTGCCGATTTACGCCCTGACAGAGGGAGTTGGGGCGGATCTGGTGCGACAGGCAGTCATTGCTGCTTTGCCTTCTACTGTGCATCTCAAAGACCCATTACCCAGTGGTTTGCGGGATAAGTATAATTTGATGGAGTTGAAGGAAGCAATTAATAGTATCCATTTTCCCCCAGACAGCGATCGCCTGCAAGCTGCCCGTCGCCGCCTTGTCTTCGATGAATTTTTCTACCTGCAACTTGGGTTACTCCAACGTCAGCATCATGCGCGGCAAAATCAAACCAGTGCCATTCTTGTCCCAAAAGGTGAACTGGTAAAAAAATTCTACGAGATACTGCCGTTTCAACTCACAAATGCTCAAGCGAGAGTCCTTAACGAAATCCTCGACGACTTGCAAAAACCTGTACCGATGAACCGTCTTGTGCAAGGTGATGTCGGTTCTGGTAAAACTGTTGTTGCCGTGATTGCTATTCTTGCTGCAATTCAGTGTGGGTATCAAGCAGCACTGATGGCTCCCACAGAAGTTTTGGCAGAACAGCATTATCGCAAGTTAGTTGGCTGGTTTAACCTGCTGCATTTACCCGTGGAATTACTGACGGGTTCCACAAAAATTGCAAAAAGGCGACAAATTCATGCTCAGTTAGAAACGGGTGAATTGCCGCTTTTGGTGGGAACTCATGCCTTAATTCAAGACCCCGTAAACTTTCAGCGATTGGGTTTAGTCGTTATTGATGAGCAGCACCGCTTTGGGGTAGAACAACGGGCGCGTTTGCAGCAAAAAGGCGAGCAACCCCATGTATTAACTATGACAGCGACTCCCATTCCCCGAACTTTAGCGCTGACAATACACGGGGATTTGGATGTCAGTCAAATAGATGAGTTACCACCAGGACGGCAAAAGATTCAGACAAACGCGCTTATCAGTCAGCAACGCACTCATGCGTACGACTTGATCCGCCGGGAAATTGCCCAAGGACGGCAAGCTTATGTCGTTTTGCCGTTGATAGAAGAATCAGAAAAACTGGATGTGCGATCGGCAGTAGAAGAGCATAAAAAGTTACAAGAAAGTATCTTTCCAGAGTTTCAAGTGGGACTACTTCACGGTCGCATGAGTTCAGCCGAAAAGGACGAAGCAATTAGCAATTTCCGGGATAACAAAACTCAAATTTTGGTTTCTACCACTGTTGTGGAGGTTGGTGTAGATGTTCCGAATGCAACAGTAATGCTCATTGAAAATGCAGAGCGGTTTGGCTTATCTCAATTGCATCAGCTGCGGGGGCGTGTTGGTCGAGGTGCCGCTAAGTCCTACTGTTTGTTGATGAGTAGTTCCAAAAGCCCCGATGCTCAGCAAAGGCTCAAGGTTTTGGAACAGTCTCAGGATGGCTTTTTCATCTCGGAAATGGATATGCGTTTTCGCGGTCCTGGGCAAGTCTTGGGGACTCGTCAATCAGGTGTGCCGGATTTTACATTGGCGAGTTTAGTGGAAGATGAGGAAGTGTTAATTTTGGCACGGCAGGCAGCTGAGAAAGTGATAGAGATAGATCCAACTATAGAGCGTTGGTATTTGATGAAAGAAGAGTTGAAGTATCGGTATGAGCGGTTGATGGGTGGAGCGATTTTGACATGATTGACCATGACCGCTTTATATTTAGCTAAGCATAGGTATAGCCGAGGTTTCTACAATCTAGAACATCTGCTGGTCTAGCCTTTAGCTTGGTAGTTTTCCCATCCCAGGGGTACATTAGGTCGTAGAGATTGTGCCCCTCTGGTCCTGAGCCAGTGGGTAGATATCCTTGGCTTGGGTTCTTTTCTTGCCATATTGCCCAGAGCCGATCTACGTTGCAATGATGGAGCCAAAAAACGGGATCGTTTGGTGAAACATTCACATTTGACATATCGCCCCCGATCCATGTGTGAGGTTGGTTGTGTAATTCAACAGCGAATGTTCCGTCTGGATTAATAATAAGCGATCCGTCTGGATTAATTGATCCGCCCGGAGGGAGGAAGCCTTCAAGCCGATTGCGATGGCTGGGACTGCTATCTATGTTCCATGGTTCTTGATCGTAAGGAGTTTCCTCAATCGCAGTCTGCACATTTGTTCGAGTTGGTAGTCCTTTACTGAATTTACCAAACTCGCGTTGTAAGCCTCCCTTAGGATTGCCATCGATATTAACGGTTATCCATTGATCGGTTGCAAATGGACCAGTCTTAACTAAGTTATTATCTTGAGGGTCACCATTACCTCCCATAAAGTCATCATCCCAAAGTGGTGAATTGAAAGGATCGTCAGAATCTTGCGTCCAGTCCCAGTAAGGAATTGTGACACCTGGCACCCTTTTTTGTAATTGCCGTTCAAATCTGTAAAGATAATAGCGATGCCAAGGAAGAAACGCCGGACCCACGTGAGCAGCATTACGAAAATGCCTGGGATCGCTTGGGTCTTCGTGTGCAGTTGCTAAACTATGCCAAAGCACATACTCATCGTAGATACTACGATTAGTAGTACGACTAATACTAGCTTTGACTGCTTTGACTGCCGAAATGTAGTTTTGTTTTTCAGTGCTACTCAGATACCTGAAATTTTTTCTAATATTCTTCATCTTCCACCTCAATTTTTTGGGCTACGAGTTTCTTCAATTCCTTAAATGCTTACGCCAAGAATTTTCAATCAACATTAGGATCTAGCTTTACCTCACCAATAGGAAACTTTATTCCCTGGTCTATTAACCTTCTCGCTATTTCATGGGGCGAGTTAAACTGACCAAATAAAAGAGGTGTCAGATATTTCTGTGTTTCCTTATTTCGGACAATATTAATTTTGTGCTCATCAAGAAATAGCTGCTCAGACGTATCAAATGTAGAATCAGTTGTAGCCGTCCGAGGTATTGGAAGGGTCACTATCCTATATTTCCTACCTTTATATACTTGCTCAGGTGTCTCTTGAGCTTGGGCTTTAGTAGCAAAGAAATTGCCAACAAATGGAGCACTTCCTACAACTGCAGTTCCACCAAGCATAAGGCTGATTAGCTTTAAAAGTTGACGGCGAGACAAACCAGAAAACATAAATTCTCCTCTTGAATACAACTCACTAATTTGTTATTCAACTCCTTGAAAATTTCATTGTTTCAAGGCAAACAAAATTCTCAACTGCAAGTACTTAAGCGGAGTCTAGTCAAATTCCTTTAGACACAGCACTTTCACAGTGGATTGTTTAAAATCAATCCAAACTGCTTTTCAGCACTTACCTATGGTCAAAAGACTAAAAGCTTGACCTTAATTTCTGTGTTGAAATATCTCTGTTAAGGAGCCTTTTGCCCCTTATTGGTTATAGGATTACCAAAGGCATTTTTACGAAACGAGCATGAGCGACTCGATACCAATTACGCCCACCAGCTTTAGGTGGCTAAGGGCGGGGAGGTTGTGAGTCTCCCGTGAGAATCTTAAGGTGTTTATTTTTTCTGGTCAAAAATTTGTGTGGTACTTAAATATACTAGTACTCAGTCGTATGAAACTTGTTTGTATTGTTGTAAAAACTTTTAAGTATTCCTAAAAGTCCTTTTTGTTCAAAGAAAAGAGTTCTCGGCTTTGTATTGTTTTTTACCGAAGAAAGGCAGAGGGCAGAGGGCAGAGGGCAGAAGGAAAGAAGGTAAGCTTTGATACAAAAATAAGTCCTCTGTTCTCTGCCATAAGGTTTAAAGCCCCTGAATTTATTTATGGAGAAAAATAAACGCGTAGCAACTTTATTAAATCCCCCGAATTCATTCGTGGGGACGCCTTCTGCCTTCTGCCTTCGTACTTCTGCCTTCTTAATAGTTTTTAACACCCTGTAACATCAGAACCATAAAAAAGATAACATGATTCACTACGTATGTAGCGGTTTCAATTAAACTTTATCAAATTTTCAAATATCACACTCTAGTTCTATTGACTTGGTGAATTTTTTATCATAAAAATATTGTTGCCAGTGCGCTCATGCCTAAAATACGTTCGACAGTTGGTTCTCAATTGTTTCTCGGAAACCTAAATACTTACCCTTAAAAGCATTGCTTCTGTGGGTAGAGTAGAAGTACAGAGCGTGCAGAAAGCGCTTGGCGACCGTTGGGGGCGACTGGCACATATAATCCAACAAAAGTCTGATTTTTACTTTCTTCTTTTGCGCGATCGCGGGGAGCGCAGCACAATCATCGAATCGCATTCATTTTTCGGTCTACTGAAACTAGTTCAGCTTCGCTGTACTAGTAGGCGTTGAGGCAGAACTAGTTGGCAGTTACAAGGAAGACTGGAAGGAGAATTGGCAGTCATTATGCGCCAATTCAATCGACGAATTGGTACAGTTGAACCTGAGTTACAAGAACGCATTCGCCAACTATCGCTTGCTCAATTAGAAGATTTAGCTGAAGCGTTGTTGGATTTTTCTAATGTACAAGATTTAATTGCTTAGCTGAATAAATAACAGGGGTAGAATAGGCACTGTGTCTGATTACAAACCACCATGCATCTACCCCTGTAGTAAAAACTGAGAAAAGTTCGGTAACCCTAAGTAAAGTCAATGGTATCAACGAAATTTAGCAAATTATCCTTGATTCCCTCCGCTTCTTCTTCAATAGAACCTGGTGTTTCTCCATCAAAAAAGCTGCGCTGGTGGCTGACGACATACAAAAAGTCGCCATAGATAAATGACAGAAGCCCTCGATACGCATTCAATTTAGTAGCAGTACCGTTATTTCCTGTTTTGGAAATTTTGGAACCTTCGGGCATATCAACTAACACAAAGTAAGCCCCCTCCAATGCGTCTTCCAGATATTCGGTATGTTTTATCTGAGCATCTGGCAAATTAGCAACAATTGTTTGAGGCACATACTTGTTAAGGAGAAGTGAACGCAGATATTCTTGCTGTCCCACAGAATCTATTTCCTCTACCTGTTTAGAGGAGATAGGGGAATAATCGATTCTCAACAAAGTGCCATAGTCATCAGAAAAGTTAACTAACCCTTCTTGAGTTTGAACCCTACCACCTTGCTGAACGTCCACAGGAATGAGAACTGTAAAATTACCGGAGGGTGACTCATATACATTTGGGCTTGAGCCTTCCTGAAGTACTGTATCATCCTCGTCTAAGGCGAATTCATCTTCTACCTCTTCAAAGGCGGCGATCACCTCGTCTACAATTTCTTTAGCTTCTTCATCATCAATTCCCAAAGCTTCTTGGAGCTTTTTAAGCAAAGTCGTTTTGTCTTTGGGTATACGCACTTCATCTTCGTCTACAAGTACACTTACCCCCGCAGCATAAGCATCAAGCAGTAAGTCTTCTGTCAGGACATTGTTTGCAGTGTTA
Organism: Scytonema sp. PCC 10023; assembly: GCF_963920835.1. Lineage (NCBI taxonomy): Bacteria > Bacillati > Cyanobacteriota > Cyanophyceae > Nostocales > Scytonemataceae > Scytonema > Scytonema sp. PCC 10023. The sequence continues at coordinate 51,155 of NZ_CAWUDP010000068.1, read as the reverse complement.
TATAGCGCTCCAATTCCATCTTCCTCTGCAATGGCTATAACTTTATCAACTATTTCTAACAACTCGTCATCTGAGTATTCTTCAAAAACCTCGAGTCCCCAGAGGGTATCGGCTAAAAATTCTGCATCGACTTCTTCTAATGAAGAATCAGCAGCAGCAGTGACAACTGCGATCGCCGCTACTGCTTCTTCTGGACTCAGTGATTCTTTTGATGTCTTACCTGAGCTAAAAATCTTGTCGTACTTGCCCATGACTGCTCCCTCCTAAATGGCTTGCTGGTAATAACACAAGTCTAGTGCCAATGGGTAGTTTACCAATCGAGCGAGTCTCCTCTGTTCTATCTTCACACAAACCCTGTCTTCAGATGTATACTGACAGGCGATCGCGAACCGAGGAGAGCAACGCTGAAACATGGCTTACATTGAGTATTTGAGGTTGGAAAACTCATAGAGAAAGTGCATATCAAGCGTCAATTAACCCTTGCTGCAATTCAATATGTTGCCCCAACTCCTGATTGACACCATGCTTACTTGCAGCATACAGGAACCGCTTGGCAATGTCTTCATAAAAATTTGGATCTGTCCAGTATCCCATATGCCCTTCAATTCCCCAACGCGTATCGTATTTCATAAGAACATTATCTACGTTTTCGTAGTAATCTAAGTGACCGCTAATCGGGTCTTGCAAATGATAGTAATTGACCCACTGAACATGATCGAGTTGGCAATGCACTGGACTTTTAGTGAAGTATAGATTTTGGCGAGCAACTTGCGGTTTGACACGGAAGGAATTCAGGTGTTCTAAAATTGAGGCTCGAATGTACTGTTGCTTCTGTGCTTTCTCTTTACAGAAAAAGGCAATTTTATCTAATGGTGAACCAAAGGTAATTAGCCCCTTAATCTTATCTAAGAACAAATTTTGACCCTTGTTTTTAGAGAGACTAGCCTCAATACAGAGAAGATTTAAGGTGTCATAAGCAATACAACTACCGAGAGAATGTCCAGCCATAATGACTTGGTCGTAATTACCTTGTTGATCCCTCAAAAGTGCTTTCAATAATGTTAATGATTCTGTGAGTATCTGCTCTCTAATCCTTTCGTAAGGAGATTTTACATCGGTTGTGGTGTATACAGCCACATCACCAACTAAATTAACCAATGGCGGAGTCACTAGTGTTTTGCTGAGTGTCCAAGCTGATTGCAGAAAACGACCACTGAGAAATGGATGTAATAAAAATAGAATGAGCCAAAGTAAGAGCCGCAAAACTGGGTAGATAATATGGAACAGACGCAGGAATATTGTCAGCCAACGTAGGCGAAATTTAAAAACCTTGTTAGCATCCTGATTTTCCAAAATGTCATTTAATAGAGGTTTATTTTCCTCCGTGTTATAAAAATTAATTGTGCCAGTGAGTGTCTGCTCTGTCCACTGCAAAACCTCCGACATACCGATTTGGTCTGATGTCTGATTTGCCCAGTAATATTCATGAATATCAATTAACCAGTCTTGTTCAGGGTCTTTTGAGGTGAAGCGAACAAAACTTTCTGTCCAAATATAGCCATTTGCTCGTCTTCGCTTAGCAACTAAGTGTTCTGCTAGCACTGGTAAATTCTGCTCTTCAAAATATTTAATAAAATTTTGGACAGAATAATCCACAGTTTCAAAAGGGTTTTGTTCGCCGATCCCGTGGATGATCAAAAATGCAGTGCGACCTTTGAGACATCTAAGATCGATATGTTCCTGAGTCATTGTAGTTACCACTTTTTTGGACATGGCTTTGCTTTCCATAACAGATCCTGACGACCTACCCGCCATTATTTTAGAGAAATTGAGCAGATAGTCTTGTGGAAGTTATCAAATAAGGGACTTGTTGCTTTTCCTTAAAAAGCAACAAGCACCTAAATAGCTTTTTCCATAACCCGTTTAAACATAACAGGCACCGTGTTGTAAAGGCTAAAGCGATATAGATATTGCTCCAGCAATAACACACAAAATTCCGGAATAGTTGAATCCCAAAGAGTAGTTATAGATGCATTATCCTGTTGTAGTCATTCACAGTGTCATCTCTATGATGCTGGTGAATGAAAACAAGTAGGTGTATACCAATTGCAAGCGTGGATTTGACCAAGCCAAGTCTATGTTTTCGCTATTTTGGAGTGGGAAACAGACTATGACAACTAGCCAATCCAAATTTTGGATGATTTGTCAGCCCAAAACCTAAAATTTATTATCCAAAATCTAAAGATACTATAAAAACGTTTTCGATTGGATGTGATATACCTTACATAGGGCAAGCAATATTTACACAACCAGGGCATCAAATAGGGAGGCAAATACAGATGGTTACGGTAGCAACAAATACTTTATCAGAATCATCCTCCAAAGAGCGATCGCTTATCCTTTGGTTTAATGAGGTTGGCATTACCGACATACCCTTAGTTGGTGGCAAAAATGCATCTTTAGGCGAGATGATTCAACAACTCGTGCCCAAAGGGATTAATGTTCCGATTGGATTTGCTACCACGGCTTATGCTTATCGTTATTTCATTCAATCTGCTGGATTAGAACAAAAGCTGCGCGATCTCTTTTCTGACTTAGATGTAGAAGATGTCAAAAATTTACGAGAACGAGGGAAAAAGGCGCGATCGCTCCTGATGCACACACCATTTCCCAAAGAATTAAGAGAGGCAATTGTTCAAGCATACCAAACTTTATGTGAGCGATACAATTCAGATACAGACGTAGCAGTGCGCTCCAGTGCTACCGCTGAAGACCTCCCTGATGCCAGCTTTGCCGGACAGCAAGAAACTTACCTCAACGTTACTGGTATAGAAAGTGTTTTAGCCGCCTGTCATAAATGCTTTGCTTCCCTATTTACAGACCGTGCTATTTCCTACCGCCACACTAAGGGATTTGACCACTTTAGCATTGCCCTCGCTGTTGGCGTGCAAAAAATGGTGCGCTCCGACTTAGCAACCTCTGGAGTCATGTTCTCCATTGAAACAGAAACAGGCTTTAAGGATGCTGCACTGATTAGTGCAGCATACGGTTTAGGAGAAAACGTTGTCCAGGGTTCCGTCAACCCAGACGAATACTACGTTTTTAAACCAACTCTTAAAGAAGGTTTCCGCCCAATCATTGATAAAAGATTGGGTAGCAAAGAATTGAAAATGGTCTATGACGACGGCTCCAAATTCACGAAAAACGTAATAGTTCCTGAGAGTGAAAGAGGCAAATTCGCCCTAAGCGATGACGAGATTTTGCAACTAGCGCGTTGGGCGTGTTTGATTGAAGAGCATTATTCCCAAGTCCACGGAACCTATACCCCAATGGACATCGAATGGGCAAAAGACGGCATTACAAATGAATTGTTTGTCGTGCAAGCGCGTCCGGAAACAGTGCAGTCTCAAAAGACCGAGAATGTATTGCGGACTTACCGCCTCCTCAAGAGAGATGAAGGAGCAAAATCCCCCTCATCCCCCTCATCCTCCTCATCCCCCCAACCTCTACTTACGGGACGTGCTATTGGGGAAGCCATTAGCCAAGGTAAGGCGCACCTGATTACAGATGTCCATAAAATTGATCAGTTCCAAGCAGGGGAAATCTTGGTCACGGATAGAACCGACCCCGACTGGGAACCGATCATGAAAAGAGCAAGCGCGGTGATCACCAACCAAGGTGGACGCACCTGTCATGCGGCAATTATTGCACGAGAATTAGGTGTACCTGCAATTGTTGGATGCGGAAATGCCACAGAAGTTTTGAAAAATGGTCAAGAAATAACAATCTCTTGCGCTGAAGGTGAAGAAGGACGGGTTTACGCCGGGTTACTGCCTTTTGAAGTTAAAGAAGTTCCGCTAGAAAACTTACCCCGCACTCGTACGCAAATCTTAATGAATGTGGGCAATCCCCAAGAAGCACTGAGTTTGTCTGCTATTCCCAATGATGGGGTAGGTTTAGCACGAACTGAATTTATCATCGCCAACCACATCCAAGTCCATCCAATGGCGTTGATTCACTATGACCAACTAGATAATGAATTCGTTAAAGCTAAGATTGATCAAATTACCGCACTTTACGACGACAAACCCCAGTATTTTGTTGATAAATTAGCTCAAGGCATTGGTAGGATTGCTGCTGCGTTTTATCCCAAACCAGTTATTGTGCGGATGTCCGATTTCAAGAGTAATGAGTACGCTAACTTGTTGGGTGGCAGACAGTTTGAACCCGAAGAAGAAAATCCAATGCTAGGCTGGCGAGGGGCGGCGCGTTACTACGATGAAGGTTACAAAGCAGCTTTTGCTTTAGAGTGCAAAGCCCTTAAGAGAGTCAGAGACGAAATGGGATTGACAAATGTCATCGCCATGATTCCCTTCTGTCGCACTCCTGATGAGGGGCGTCTGGTGTTGGCAGAAATGGCAAAAAATGGCTTAAAGCAGGGTGTGAATGACTTCCAGGTTTATGTAATGTGCGAATTGCCCAACAATGTCATCATGGCTGAGGAGTTTGCCCAAGTTTTTGATGGGTTCTCGATTGGTTCCAATGACCTGACTCAGCTGACACTTGGTATAGATAGAGATTCGGCTTTGGTAGCGCGGTTGTTTGATGAACGCAGTGAAGGTGTCAAGCGGATGGTGAAGTTAGCAATAGATGCCGCGAAAAAGTACAATCGTAAAATCGGTATTTGTGGGCAAGCACCCAGCGATTACCCAGAATTTGCCCAGTTCTTAGTTGAACAGGGAATTGATTCTATCAGTTTGAATCCGGATTCTGTTTTAAAGACTATGCTGGAAGTGGCAAAAGTCGAACAGCACATCTTAAGTTAATTACAGGTCAACACCCCTGCCTAAAGGCTTTGTGTTTACCTAGTGCATGGTATCTCTTTGAAAAGTCAATGTGATCAAGATAAAACCACAGATGGACAACGGACACTTGCACGCCAGTCGCCTGCGGAGGGAGACCCTCCTGCAGCGCTGGCTCCTCAACGGGGGGAACCCCCCCACAGCAGTGTCCTCCAGATGCACACAGATGATTTATCTGTGTTAATCTGTGTGCATCTGTGGTTCCAAATATTGGAACACGTTTGTAAGAGGACTATTGACTATTGACTAGCGACTAGCGACCAATGAATAAAAAATGGTTTCGGATTGGCATGGCGGGTGTGTTGTTACTATCACTCGCCTTGCGATTTTGGGGACTAGGGCGATTTAATACCTTTGTCTTTGATGAAGTTTACTACGCTAAATTTGGTAATAACTATCTCACCCATACACCATTTTTTGATGGTCATCCACCACTAGGTAAATACATGATTGGGCTGGGGATTTGGATAAGTAGCCACATTCCCTTTTGGCAAGATGAGGTGAATGGGTTTACAGGTTCAGTCATGTCACCCATCAGTTACCGTTGGATGAATGCCTTTTCTGGTTCATTTATCCCTATAATCGTCGCCGCTATTGCCTATCAAATAAGTTACCGTCGCAGTTTTGCTTTGCTTACTGGTTTGTTCACAGCTTGTGACGGCATATTTCTCGTAGAATCTCGCTATGCCCTGATCAACCAATATATTATCATTTTTGGGCTACTAGGACAGTGGTTTTTATTATTAGCATTAGCAAAACAAAGACAACAACGCAACTTCTGGTTAATACTTTCTGGCATAGCTTTTGGTGCCTCAGCCGCTACTAAGTGGAATGGTTTATGCTTTCTGTTAGGTGTTTATCTCATCTGGATATTAGCTTGGGGAATTCGTTGGTTGCAGTCTTTTAGCTTGATTGGTCAAGAAAATCAGCCTCAACTTCAACAGAAATTTCTTTCTCATCTTTCCCTTAATAAGGATGGAAAAAAAGGCAGTAAAAAAAGTTTTTCCTTATCTTCCTTAACTCTGTTTACCTCTGGATTGTCTGGAAAGAGAACATATAAAATTTTTCCTTATAAGGTAGGCTTCAGTACTACGAGTAAGAGCGGGCAAGTCAATCTAACGCCATTGCAAAAGTTAACTCAACTTAATATTCTTCATATTATTATTTATTTAAGTATTATCCCTTTCATCGCTTACAGTTTGATTTGGATTCCACACCTACTATTAGATACAAGGTATGGATTTATAGAAGTACACAGGGAAATTTTGCTATTTCATGAACGTCTTGGTGGCAATAGTCCCAAAGTGCATCCTTACTGTGCTGCTTGGTATAAATGGCCCTTGATGACTCGACCAATGGCGTATTTTTATCAAACAGCGCAAAGTACTCATGAAGCGCTACCTGTGATGGGACCTCCTTTGCCTTCCGGTACCGGCAAAATCATTTATGATGTCCATGCAATGGGCAATCCCTTTTTGTGGTGGTTTGGCCTTGCAGCGCTTTTATTTTTACTAGGAATGCTGGTATGGCAATTCGTCATTCCTTGGGTGAGGCAAAGGCGCTTTTTTCTTCCTACGATGCTTTGTGTTGATACTTGGATTGCCTTGTATTTGGTGATAAACTATGCAGCTAATTTACTACCTTGGGTGAAAGTCAACCGTTGCGTTTTTATCTACCACTACATGACGGCTGTGGTGTTTGCCTTTTTAGCAATTGCTTGGCTTGTGGATCAGTGTTTACGCAGTTATCGCATTGAACTCCGCGCCCTTGGTGTGACCATTACCTTTATGATTGTGATAGCTTTTGTTTTTTGGATGCCTATTTATTTAGGTTTACCCCTTTCACCTTTTGAATATAGACCGATGCGGATGTGGTTCAATTCTTGGATTTAGAATTTTGACTCTAAAGTCAGGGTTCTCTGGTTGAGTGCAAAGCCGATGCTTCAAAGGCAAGGGCTTTCACCCTTAAATTTTGGTGACACACCGCTGAATGACCAGCAGTATCTTTCAGGGCGTGGGAACGTCAGCCCCTTCGGGGAAGTCAAAAGTCAAAAGTCAAAAGTCAAAAGTCAAGCAATACGCTTGGTGATAAGACCAGAACTTTTATCAGAACCACAATGTAGAGACGCGCTGTTTGAAGCGTCTCTACAAAGAACGCGAATCCCACCAAAAATCCTTAACAGAACCGTATTGGAGCGTCAAGGCGGAAAAGTTAACTCAGTGGAATCTCAACAAATGCATCAATTTCAAACAAAAAACCGTTTAATGCAAGTCTGGGCACGGGAATGAGCGTATTTGCTGGCAGTTTCTCCCCGAACAGCGCCTTGAGCTCAGATATCAACAGCGGTATTTGTTCTTCAGTTTGATTGACTATAAGTTCGGTAACCTTTGCCACATGCTCTGGACGTGCGCCGACTGAATCTAAGGCAATGCGGAGATTTACAAAAGACTGCTTCAACTGACCAGCAAAGTCATCGGAGACAAGATTGCTGTTCTCATCGACACCATTTTGACCGGAAATATAAACTGTTCTTGACCTTGGTGGTGCTACCACTATTTGGCTGAAGCCAAGTGGAGCTGCGTTATATAACCCTGGTGGATTAACATATTCCAGCCCTTTGTTTTGTTTTGCAATAACCTCATTCTCTGAGCCAACCACAAAAGCAGTGGTCATCCCGCTACCTCCAAGCCAAAAGAGTGCGTGACGTCGCGATAGTTTATTCACCAGTGGCTGTATGGCTTTGGTAATATGTCGATTCATAAAATTCTCTCGCTTGATGCACAATGTTGAGATGCAAGGCTCTGATGCCCTTGTCGTTGTGGTAGCAACAACTCTACTACAAAAGCCCTGTTCATTTTTAGCGAAGGTATTGTTAACTTATCTCCCACTTAACAGAGCTACACATATACAATGTAGATAATCACATAGTTTTAACATTTATTATCGTAAACTCCAGTTTTTTGGCTGTTACACTACTGTAGAATGCAAGCAAATTATCGGAAACGTCTAAAAAGTTTTGAAGTTTGTAAATTCAGGCATAAAATCAACGCTTTAGCGTTATTCTGACGATTATCTATGAAGTAAATTTCTAAAGTGTTAAGAAACGACATAAAGCTAGTGTGTAAACCTAGATAAGGTGTTACACCATATTAATACTTAATTTTGAATCATCCTGGAAAAGCAGGAGAACTGTAATGGTGAGCGAATTACAATTGCAAGGCATAAATTTGACTAACTTGAAAGAACCACAAATTCATATTCATAGTCAAATTCAGCCTCATGGGGTACTTTTAATCCTGAAAGAACCTGAATTAACGATATTACAAGTTACCAGCAATGTATCTTCTGTTTTCGGCATATCTCCCCAAAATCTGTTGGAAAAAAAACTAGAAGATTTACTGGACTCTTTTCAAATAGAGAGAATCAAAGCAGGACTATTAGAGGAAAATCTCGATTTTATCAATCCAACGAAACTTTGGGTGAGAAAAAAGGGTGATGATTACGTAGTTTTTGATGGAGTTTTCCACCGCAATCCAGAAGGATTTTTGATTCTGGAATTAGAACCTGCAATTTCTCAGGAAAATATTCCATTTTTAAGCTTTTATCATCTCGCTCGAGCCTCTATCAACCAAGTAGAAGCAACCGCAAATCTCCGGGATTATTGTCAAATCATTGTTCAAGAAGTGAGGAAAGTCACAGGATTTGACAGGGTGATGCTCTATAAGTTTGATGATGATGGGCATGGCTCAGTGATTGCTGAAGAAAAACTAGAAAGTCAAGAACCTTACTTGGGTCTGCACTACCCAGAGTCGGATATACCCAAACCAGCAAGAAAATTATTTATTTCCAATTGGATTAGATTAATACCGGATACTCATTCCAGTCCTGTGGAGATTGTTCCAAATAATCATCCGGAAACTCAACGTCCGGTTGATTTGACCAACTCCATTCTTAGAAGTGTGTTTCCTTGTCATATAGAGTACTTGCACAATATGGGTGTGGGTGCTTCTTTGACTATTTCTTTGATTAAAGAAGGAAAACTTTGGGGACTCATTGCTTGTCACCATCAGACACCAAAGTATGTTTCCTACGAATTACGAAAAGCCTGCGAATTTTTGGGTCGAGTGATATTTTCAGAAATCTCTGCGAGAGAGGAAACTGAAGATTACGACTATCGTATGCAATTGACATATATCCAATCAGCATTGGTTGAATATATGTCTCAAGAAGAAAACTTTATTGATGGGTTAGTTAAACATCAACCAAATCTCCTCGATTTAACTGGCGCTCAAGGTGCAGCTGTATGTTTTGGTGGTAACTACACCTTGATTGGCGAGACTCCTAAAGAAGAAGACTTAATTTTTTTAGTTCAATGGCTAAAGAATAACGTCAAGGATGAAATCTTCTATACAGATTCTCTGCCGCGCGTATATCCAGATGCTGAAAGGTTCAAAAATGTTGCCAGTGGAATGCTCGCTATTCCCATTTCCAAGCGAAATTATGTTTTGTGGTTTCGCCCAGAGGTGATTCAAACTGTTAATTGGGGAGGTGATCCCAACAAGGCGTTTGAGTTAAGTCAGTCAGAGGGGAATTTACGCTTGCGTCCTCGTAAATCATTTGAACTGTGGAAAGAAACAGTTCGTCTCACCTCTTTACCGTGGAAACCAGTGGAAGTAAAAGCAGCACTGGAACTGCGCAAAGCAATTGTTAATATTGTGCTGCGTCAGGCAGATGAATTAGCACAGCTTGCACACGACTTGGAACGTTCCAACGCGGAACTGAAAAAGTTTGCTTATGTAGCTTCACACGACTTGCAAGAACCACTTAATCAAGTGGCTAACTACGTGCAGTTGTTGGAGATGCGCTATCAAAATCAACTTGACGAAGATGCGAATGAGTTTATTACCTACGCCGTCGAGGGAGTCAGTTTGATGCAGACGCTGATTGACGACGTGCTGGCGTACTCTAAAGTGGATATGCAGGCAATTGAGTTTCAACTGACTGAGGTAGAAACAGCTTTAGAACGCGCGCTAACTAATTTACGCAAACGCATTTCTGAAACTGGGGCTGTGATTACTTATGATGAGTTACCAACTGTAATGGCTGATAGCACTCAGCTGATGCAGTTGTTCCAAAACCTGATTGGTAACGCCATCAAGTTCCGCAGTGACAAAGCACCAGAAATTCATGTGGGAGCGATTCGGACTGAAGATGAGTGGCTATTTTCAGTAAAAGACAACGGTATTGGCTTTGATCCGCAGTTTAGCGATCGCATTTTCGTGATCTTTCAGCGCCTGCACACGCGGGATGAGTACGCGGGTACAGGTATGGGTTTGGCAATCTGCAAGAAAATTGTGGAGTGCCACCGGGGGCGGATTTGGGTAGAGTCACAAGTAGGTGAGGGCGCAACTTTCTACTTTACGTTTCCAGTTGGAGGACGCGATCGTGAGCGCAGAAACGGACGAAAAGTACAAAACAATCTTTTTGGTAGAAGACAATAAAGCCGATATTCGTCTCATCCAAGAAGCATTGAAAAATAGCTCGGTGCCACATCAAGTCGTTACGGTTAGAGATGGCATGGATGCTATGGCTTATTTGCGCCAGGAAGGGGAGTATGCTGAAGCACCGCGCCCCGACCTCATCCTGCTGGATTTAAACTTACCCAAGAAGGATGGTAGAGAAGTCCTGGCGGAAATAAAAGCTGATCCCAATCTCAAACGCATTCCCGTAGTCGTGCTGACAACATCACATAACGAGGATGACATTTTCCACAGCTACGACTTGCATGTGAATTGCTACATTACCAAATCTCGTAACCTTAGCCAGCTATTCAAAATAGTCAAAGGGATTGAAGAGTTTTGGCTGGAAACTGCCACTTTGCCATCGGAATAATAGCAGGGGAAGTAGGGGAAGTAAGAGACTAGAGGGAGAAGAGAAATCATCGGCTCATCTTCCTCATCTCCTCTCTCAAGGCTCAGCACTTTCATGCATAGAGGAATGGGGGGTGAAAACACAAGACTATGGCTGCAAGCGACTCAGTAAAAATCCTGTTAATTGAGGACAATCTGGCAGAAGCTAGATTGTTACAAGAGTTTCTGAAGCAAGCCAAGTCCCATGAATTTAGTTTGGTTCATGTGAAGCGATTGAGGGAAGCCCTCCAAGAACTATGTAAGGGAACTTATGATGTTATCTTGCTTGATCTCACGCTACCAGATAGCCAAGGATTAGCATCCCTCGCGCCTTTGATAACTCAAGCGCCGAGCTTGCCAATTGTCGTACTTACTAATACTAATGATGATGCACTTGCCTTAGAAGCAGTGCGGCGGGGAGCGCAAGATTATCTTGTTAAGCGACAGGTCAATTCAGATTTACTCATTCGCTCCTTAAGGTATGCAATTGAGCGCAAACAAGTTTTAGAAACATTACGCGCAGTCAATGAAAAGTTAGAAATTCGGGTTCAAGAACGAACAGCTGAACTGGTCAAAGTCCAAGAAATCAGCCAGTTTAAATCGGAATTTGTCTCAATGATCTCTCACGACATTCGCAGTCCTCTAAATACAATCCAACTCATTGCTGGATTGCTACAAAACAGTGGCGACAAATTGCCTAAAGAAAAAAAAGTTTCACATTTCCAGCTTATTCGTTCAGCAATTAAAAATATGGCTCAGCTATTAGATGAAGTTTCATTTATAGGTAGAGCCGATTCCGGTAAACTTTATTGTGAATTTCATCCGCTGGATTTAGAAAATTTTTGTCGCCAACTTGTTGAAGAAGCTCAACTAAGTACGCAGTCAAAGTGCTTAACTCTGATTTTTACTAGTGTTGGCGAATTGGGTGAGACGTTGTGGGATGAAAGCTTGTTACGTCATATTTTGAACAATTTGCTCAGCAATGCAATTAAATACTCACCATTAGGTGGTACAGTGCGGTTTCAACTCATTGAGCAGCAAAAAACAGTCGTTTTCCAGATACAAGACGAGGGAATTGGTATTCCTAAAGAAGACCAACAGCGACTGTTTCAGCCTTTCCATCGTGCTTCAAATGTGGGCAAAATTCCTGGTACTGGCTTAGGGCTGGCAATTGTTAAAAAGTGTGTAGAGACACTGAACGGTGAGATTTCAGTTCATAGTGAAGTGGGAGTGGGTACGACATTTGCTGTTACGCTTCCTAAGAAAAATTATGAATTATGAATGATAAAATTTTCAGAATTTATAATTTCTCAAACACCGCACGATAAACAGGTTCACCTTTGTTCATTGTCCCTATCTCCCGTTCTGTAGGGACTGGTAACGGGTTTTCTGCTAACCATTCTCCTGCACCACGTCTTTGGAAAGCAGGATGAAGAGCAAAGCGATCGCGCATTTCCACCGCCACAAACTCAATATCCGATTGCAAAAATACAATACCCCCAGGTATGAGAAATTCTGCCAGTTCTACAACTAATTCTGGTTGGACAATTCGCCGTTTCGCGTGACGGTTTTTAAACCAGGGGTCGGGAAATTGAATTGTGACGCGTTGTAAACTACCTTTGGGTAGAGAAGATAAAAGCGATCGCAACGAGTTATTTACATTGCAAAACAAATAATGGAGATTTGTCAGTCCTAACTCATCGCGCCACTTGTTCGCTTCTATCACTAACGGTTCGCGAATTTCCAAACCTAGAAAATTCCAGTTCGGTTCTATTTTTGCCATACTCAACAAAAACCTTCCCCTAGCGCAGCCAATATCTAGGTGTAGCGGCTGGTTTGGCTTGGCGTAGATTTTTTCCCATTCAATCGGACTGAGGGGTGTTTGATACTTTTGCGAAAGTGGATTAACGTGCTGACGGACTCGGACAACTGCCAAAATCAAATCTCCTTATCATAAATTAAAAATTTTGTCAAAAATCATTCAGAGAAAATATATGCCTACTGAGTAGCCAATTAGATAGAGTCATAAAGTAAAGGCTATACTCTCTAGGGGAATAGTTTCTCAGCTACGATGACAGACAAATTACCACCTATTTATTTTTACATTCCACAAAAACAATGGCCTCCTGAGCATATACTAGAAAGCCCTGATGCTTACTGGAAGTGGCAACAGTCTCTTCGTTACGGTCAAGGGCGGTATAATTGGACTCTGCAAACCTATCTTCACCTCAAACATCAAGAATTTCCATGTCAACTGGTAGGAACAATGCCTACAGAGGGCATTGTCTTGGCGCATCGAGACTTTCTCCCAGACAATTTACAACCCACACCAAAATTACTGATTATTTGTTTGCAAGCAGATAGAGATTCGCATCCTTACGCACAGCTTCATGTTATACAAAATACTCAAGATGAAATGACAAGCCAGTGGGGAACTGTTTGGCAAAGCTACTATATGCCCCATTGGCGTCAAGCTATGCTCATTCCTCGCGATTCTATGCGTGGTGATAAATTTGAGAACGTTGGGTTTTTTGGTGTGATCGGAACTTTGGCACCTGAACTGCAAACAGATGCTTGGATAGAGCAGCTTAATGCCTTGGGTTTAATTTGGAAGGTGGTGGAATTTCAACGCTGGGACGACTACAGTGATGTTGATGTGGTTGTCGCTGTACGTAGTTTTGACAATAATAAATATACTAATAAACCTGCATCCAAGTTGTATAATGCTTGGTATACAGGTGTTCCTGCTATTCTTGGCTGTGAATCTGCTTATCAACATGAGCGTAAAAGCGAACTAGACTACATAGAAGTCAGATCGATGGATGAGGCGATCGCCGCACTTAAACGCTTGCGTGACGATCCTCAAATGCGTCAGGCGATGATTGAAAATGGCAGAATCCGCGCCAAAGAAACAGATACTGCCAGCTTGACGACGCGGTGGTGTCACTTCTTAACAGATGTAGCGACTCCTGCATACTATCACTGGTGTCAGGCATCTAGTTTGCACCAAAAAGTCTTTTTGATGTCCCGCTACTTAATATTGAAACTGAAAAATGTGAAAAATCGCTGGCGTCAGCTATTATCACGCTTCAAATTTCATCAGGTTTCAGATTAGCAGTTATAGCAGTTTTCAATTGAGTGCAGTACAGGCGTTTGTAGGGGCACGGCAATCCTCATACGTGTCAACAATCACGTTGAAACCTTTATTCCATGTTGATTTCACCCCACCCCCAACCCCTCCCCGCCTGCGGGGAGGGGCGGTAGTTTCCCCCTTTCCCTTGTAGGGAAGGGGGCTAGGGGGTTAGGTCTGTTTTATCCGAGAAGTATTAACCCACTACCCACTCACCAATTTTGTGTATAAATGTTAAGCGGGTTCGCTGGTACGTAGTGTGATGGCTCAGGGTTATACTCTTTATAAAAAGAGTTTTTTTACACCCTGCTTTTTAAAATTGTTATTACCTCAATGACTTCAAATTTTCGCTTTGCTGTAGTCAGCGACTTGCATCTTGCGCTTCCCCATACAATCTGGGATCATCCCAGCCGTTTTCATTTGGTGGAAGTCAGTATTCCTGCATTTGAAAGTGTACTAAAACATTTAACACAACTTAATATAGATTTTCTTTTGCTACCAGGAGACTTAACTCAGCACGGCGAACCAGATAACCATACTTGGTTGCAAGAACGTTTAGCACAGCTTCCTTTTCCTGCCTATGTTGTTCCTGGTAATCATGATGTTCCTGTTGTGATGGCAAATGAGCAATCAATTGCTGTCTGCGATTTTCCCCATTACTACCGTAAGTTCGGCTACAGCAATACCGACCAACTTTACTACACTTGTCAGTTACTGCCGGGTGTTAGGCTCATCGGTCTGAATTCTAACTCTTTTAATGACCAAGGACAGCAGATAGGACGTTTAGATACCCAACAACTACGGTGGTTAGAAGAGGTCTTAGCAGCAGCTGGTGATGAATTGGTGTTAGTTATGGTGCATCACAATGTTGTGGAACACCTCCCAAATCAGTCACGCCACCCAATAGCAAATCGTTATATGTTACAAAATGCATCAGAACTGTTGCAGGTGCTACAGCGCTACGGCGTTAGGTTGGTGTTCACGGGACACTTGCATATTCAAGATGTTGCGTATTGTGAGGGCGTATACGATATCACGACAGGTTCTTTGGTAAGTTATCCTCATCCTTACCGAATTTTGGAGTTTCATGAGGATAATCACGCAAGGCAATGGTTGCAAATTTTATCTTATCGCGTCAAATCAGTACCTGACTTTCCCAACTTGCAACATACATCAAGAAAGTGGATGGGCGATCGCAGTTTTTCCTTCTTAGTCAAGTTGCTCACTCTACCTCCGTTAAACCTGCCAATGTCGCAAGCAAATGAACTGGCTCCGAGTCTACGCGAGTTTTGGGCAAATATGGCTGATGGAGATGCTGTGTTTGATTATCCTCACTTTCCACCAGAAGTGCGTCGCTACTTTGAGAAGTATGGCGCGATCGCTCCTAGCGGAACTCCATCCCTGATTGACAACAATACTACGTTGTTGCTTTAGAAAAGATAACGGAGATAACGAACTTCCAAATAAAAAAACATTCAATAGCTCTTAGACAACGAGGACAAGGTAGACTTAGGAGAAGTCGTCTTGAATAGACGAGTTGAACAAATTATTTTTTGGACTACCCTAAAATAAAACCAGCACAAAATTTGCTGATATATACACACGGGAAAATTTTCTCCCTCATCCCCCTCATCTCCCTCATCCCCCTCATCTCCCTCACTTCCCTACCGCACGGCAAATTCCAAATACGGAAGTGTAATTGTGTAGCAAAGTACTCCCACCCACAGGACCGATTTCACCGCCACAGAAGAAACCTGCTAAGGGGATATCTTTGAGGTAGCGCCTAAAGAGCTGAGAATCAAAATTGGGTTTTCCGTAGAGTCCTTCACCGCGCCCGACACAAGAAAACATGAGCGCACCAACAGCAGACGGTTTTGGGGCTTGTTGTTTTTGATAACTCTCCAGAAGGAATTCCAAGTCTTCAGCAGAAGCTTGAGCATCGCGCAAGTGGAATTGCAAACGCTGTCCTGGTCGAACGTAATCTGCAATGGCAATTGCGCCAGCTGAAGGATCTACCCCAAGGATGCTACGAATTAAAAAGTCTCCCTGGAGCAAATCTTGCTTGAATTCATCCATTGCCAACCCGACAAATAAAGAGTGTTGTGCCAATATCCTGTCTTCTTCGCCCAGATGCGAAATCAAATCTCGCAAGACAATCAGCGGTACTTGTTCATCCAACTCCAGAATGATGTTGCGATCGCCTTTTGTGACTTGGCATGGCTTCCCAATCGGTCGGCATCCTTGTGCCACAATGGTTTCTAAGACAATATTGCCACTCAATGCTATGCCAAGCGTTCCCTCTCTATACACTTGGTCATTGTGAAATAGAGCGATACGACCTCCCATCCCGCCGCCGCTTGCCTGTCCTCCGATTGTGACCGAACCGGGATAAGCAAAATCTATTCCTTGTAATAAATCGTTAATTCCAGAGGAGAATGCCCCGGACAGTAAAATGAACTGAGGTGTCGGCGATGGTGGCACACCTATCAAATCAATCCAATGATCCGGCGCACTGTCCAAGTCGGGTATTTCTTCAGGGGTAACATGAAAGGCTTTAATATTTACTTGTGGCAGATGCGCCAAAGTCAAACTCAGGGCAGGTTCTGCTTCCAACTCTTGGGTTTGTCCCCATCCAGTTGTACCAATGACACCGCCACCACTACAGCCAATCAGCACAGGTACTGAAAGTCGTTCAGCAAGCAGCGGCAATAGCCGGGAATACTCACTTGTAAACGCAGACGAAATGAATACCAGCCCTAAATCAGCAGGTGCTGTTAACGACGAGACAGCCTGTTGTACTACATCTGCAACAGCCGCTTCTAAAGAAGGACGGGTTGACAAGGCGTTTGCCCACTGCATTTGGTCTGCCATGAGTTTTACACTCTTTCTCAATATTACGCTTATCGTTTTCTAATTTTTATCCTGTGGAATACTATTTGCATCCTACACTAATTGATGCAATCCCTTTGTATCTCCACTTTCGTCAACTGTCCATGTGAGGAAAATACGCGTTTCATCTCCTGCTACTTGCATTTACAAATATTGTATAATTTATCTTTCACGCTAGATTCTCTAAAATCTTAAAAGATAAAGATAAATAGAGTACTCTTAGTACGATTTACTGTATTAGTTATAAAGAGTATTCTTACCTACTGGAGAGACTGATTTTAAGGAAACAACAGTAAAATGGGGAATGATGGTGCAAAAAACTATCATTTTGGAATTTTTTCTATACTTGTATTGAAAACACAACAAGACTAGCGAAATGAGCAACATTCAAGACAAAATCGAAGAAGAAAGAGAACAAGCTCGTGCTACGTGTGATACCTCAGGTAGCAACTCCGCTGAATGTGCGGCGGCTTGGGATGCAGTAGAAGAACTGCAAGCCGAAGCCTCCCACCGAAACCAATCTAAGAAGAAGAACTCTCTTGAGCAGTATTGTGATGCCAACCCAGAAGCAGATGAGTGCAGGGTTTACGAAGACTAGAAATTGGCTCGACCAATTTTATTGCTCGCCCTTTTGCAAGCAACCAGAATCTATTGACTGAGTAGCTTGCGCTTTGCCGACGTTTTTGTCTAAAATCTCACTCCAACCTTTTCCATCTTGTCTGAAAGACAGGAATCCAGGTAGCGAGTGAGATTTTCTTGTGAACCTGCGTCCATATCAAGAACTGTTTCTTTCTCCAGAATTATATGAAATAGGGAGATGAGAAGATAGTCTTAAAATCAATGCAATAGTCATATACGTATTGACGATTCACTAAAGTTTTTAATTTATCATCAAAAAAAAATATGAATAATGAAGTCTGGTTTCGTCCCCTTGTTTGGATGGACTATCGATTAGCAATATTATTTACGGTGATTATTCCCATAATTCTCGTAGTTTGGGCATTTGTACAAAAAGCCGAAACGATACAACGGTTGCTGATGATTTACTGGCGAGTATCGAGTTTGCTGGCAATCACCCTTTATTTGACGATAGGAGGCTTTGGAGTTAGTTTTATCTCTGGACTGATGGCTCGTATCCTGATACCCATTTCGCTATGGTTCTGGGTAGATTTGAACGATGAAATTGATTATCAGCCAAATAGTCCTCTAAAGTTGCTTTTCACCTCGTGGCGTTGGGCGACAAGCGTGTATTGTATTTTGGGCGCGCTTGCCTTTATACCTTTTTTGGTTTGTGCTTTTTCCGGAAGTGCGATCGCCACTCCCTATTGTGCCGTTTGGTCGGAAGCACCGTTACTTTTTAAAGATTATTTCCATGCCAACAGCAAACCCGCATTTCTCGGCTTTCTGGGTATCGTTGGTTTAATCATTTATGTACTTTACTTAACTTACTTCGTCCTCGTTAAACTAGGTAAGCAAGGACGTTCAGCGACACCGCACTAGCCAAAAAGCCATTAGCAACAACAGTTCAAAACAACGAGCAATCAGGAGCCAGCCTTGGCTCCTAGGCATTCAGTACTCAGCAGTTTTCAAATGAACAGTTCTATTAGCAAGCGCTTGGAACAATATACCGCCAAATGCCCCCAAGAAGTTTTGATTGTAAGTGTGGAAATTGCAGATGAGCAAGACGAAATTGCCATCTTTAAAGGCTTTTCCAGTTCTTTAACGCGCCCAACCGCATTTGATCCCGATGTGCCTGTGTTGCCCCCTCAGGCAAAAATTATCAAAATTGACCGCGTAGCAAGTCCTTACAATCCTGAAACACCCCGTTATATCCAACAAGGACTTTCTTGGGACGATATGCAAGTCTTATTGGCAGAACTAGGAGTGTGAAAAAGATCATTCTTGCTTATGTGAACCTATAAAAAATCATATGAGTAGAGCAACAAAGCATACTTGCCATTGGCTGTGTCCTATTTACTCGCCACTGCCAAATGATTGTAAAAAGCAAGACCGCTTTGTATGTTAATGGCAAAATTATGTTAATTTAATATGAATAATCTTAAAAACTGAGAATCAAGCTATAATTTGTTACCAATATAAGGTAAGTTTTTCTTCTTAATACCATTTACACATACGATCAGCTAGGCAGACGCGTTTAAGGTCGCGTTTAGTGACGGTTTATATTACCATCACAGCTAAAGGCGCATAGCAATGGTATTGTTACGAACCTGATAAGCGACGATTTTTCATTACACTCACACCTTCCCTGTCATGAATACTGCGGTGACTCTACCAACAGAACAAGCGCCTCAAAAAGAGGAATATTTGGGGCAGCTCAATCGTCAAATGATTGTAATTCTCGATTTCGGTTCTCAATATTCAGAACTGATTGCCCGCCGAATTCGTGAAACTCAGGTATATTCTGAAGTCCTTTCCTATCGCACCACAGCTGAACAATTACGTCAACTCAATCCCAAGGGGATTATCTTTTCTGGAGGTCCCAATTCAGTTTATGACAGTGGCGCTCCCCACTGTGATCCAGAAATCTGGAATTTGGGAATTCCGATTCTAGGCGTATGTTACGGTATGCAGCTGATGGTGCAACACCTGGGCGGGGAAGTTGCAAAGGCTGACAGAGGTGAGTATGGCAAAGCGTCACTATATATAGATGATCCCACAGACTTGCTCACCAACGTTGAAGATGGCACGACGATGTGGATGAGTCATGGAGACTCAGTCACTCAAATGCCAGAAGGGTTTGAATTGCTCGCACATACAGAAAATACTCCCTGTGCAGCTATTGCTGATCACAACAAAAAACTCTACGGTGTCCAGTTCCATCCAGAAGTCGTGCATTCTATTGGTGGTCTGGCTTTAATCCGTAATTTTGTATACCATATCTGCGACTGTGAACCGACCTGGACGACTGCTGCTTTTGTTGAACAAGCCATTCGAGAAATTCGCGCGAGAGTCGGCGATAAACGGGTGCTGTTGGCGCTTTCTGGAGGAGTGGATTCTTCAACCTTGGCATTCTTGCTGCATAAAGCAATTGGTGATCAGTTGACTTGTGTATTTATCGACCAAGGCTTTATGCGAAAGTATGAGCCAGAGCGATTGCTCAAACTGTTCCAAGAACAGTTTCACATCCCGGTAGAGTATGTCAACGCTAGGGAACGGTTCATTTCTGCACTCTCTGGCATCACTGATCCAGAAGAAAAGCGTCGTATCATTGGACACGAGTTCATCAGTAGTTTTGAGGAAACTTCTAAACGCCTTGGACCGTTTGATTATCTAGCTCAAGGTACACTTTATCCAGACGTTATTGAATCCGCTGATACCAATGTTGACCCGCAGACTGGGGAACGGGTCGCAGTGAAAATCAAAAGCCATCACAACGTTGGTGGATTGCCAAAAGACCTGCGATTCAAACTGGTGGAACCGTTGCGGAAACTGTTTAAGGATGAAGTCCGTAAAGTAGGGCGTTCCATTGGCTTACCAGAAGAAATTGTCCAACGCCATCCTTTCCCTGGACCAGGTTTAGCGATTCGCATTATCGGTGAAATTACTGCGGAACGGTTAGAAGTTTTACGCGACGCTGATTTGATCGTGCGTCAAGAAATTAACCAACGCGGTTTGTACCATGAATACTGGCAAGCATTTGCCGTGTTACTACCAATACGTAGTGTTGGTGTTATGGGCGACAAACGTACTTATGCTTACCCCATCGTTTTACGAATTGTGACCAGTGAAGATGGTATGACTGCTGATTGGGCGCGTGTGCCTTACGATGTGCTGGAAGCTATTTCCAATCGGATTGTGAATGAGGTGAAAGGCGTTAACCGAGTGGTATTTGATATCACCTCTAAGCCGCCTGGAACCATTGAATGGGAGTGATGATAGCATTTTAAGTTTCATAACCTTTGTAGAGACGCGTCAAATAACGCGTCTCTACAGATTAGAAAATCATTCTAATCACACGTGAGTTCTCAGGACCTCTCCCACAAGCGCCTCCCTCTCCTACAAGGAGAGGGAGGAGTAACCTAAAAATCAGAGTTTTAAGCCTCTCCCCTACAAGGGGAGAGGTTTGGAGAGAGGTCAAATCAGGATACATCGAACTCACGTTAATCACGGCTAAAAGGTAATTTGGTTGGATTGGTATGTCGGTGGTTCGACATGAATCAAAATCCTGACTGGGTTGAAGCGTTCTTCTAATCGCCTTTCGACTTCCTCAGTGATGCGGTGTGCTCTTTCTACGTCAGGTGCATCCACTATTAAATGCATTTCGATGAAGACTTGGCGACCAAGAACACCGCGAGAGGCAATATCATGGCAGTTAACGACACCAGGAACAGAAAGGGCTATATCATGAATGACTTCTGGGGCGATCGCCATCTCGTCAACCAGCCAAGGTAAATTTTCTTTTAAAACTGTCCAGCCACTCCAAAATACCAACAAAGCCACTGGAAAAGCCAAAACCAAATCCAGCCACTGAACCCCCAGCCACACGCCAATCAAACCACCAATTACAGAAATTGTCACCCAGATATCACTCATCGTGTGCTTGGCGTCAGCAATCAAAATTGGGCTTTTGACTCGCTGTCCTACCGCACGTTCATAAAACGCCACGAAAATATTCACGCCTAAGACAATCAGTAATATCCACACTTGTGGTGGTGATATTTTGACTTCTTTACCGCCATTAATAATTCGTTCAACGGCTCCTTGAAGAATTTCAAAGCAAGCTATACCTAAAAAAGCAGAAATTCCCAACGCACCCACCGCTTCAAATTTGAGGTGTCCGTAGGGATGGTCACGATCTGGTTTTGGGGAAGAAAAGCGACTAGCAATCAATCCTAGAATATTATTGGCGCTATCTGTCACACTGTGCAAAGCATCAGCTAGCAAGCTGAGAGAACCTGTTAAATTGCCTACTACAGCTTTTAATACCATGACAAAGATGTTAAGTAGTAGGGTAATAATTAAAACCTTTCGCACTGCGGCGCGGTTATCTGAAGTCATAAAGTATTTTTTTATTCAGTTCTATGACTTCTAATGTAAAACTTTAAACATCAAAAAAATATTTCAAATCCTTATCCAAATTAGGTTATGGATTCTGAATTGACAGTTTCTAGCCCCTGAAAGCGCAAAGTCTTTGTCATATCATTTGACAACTCCGTGCATCTAACTTTTCACCATTTAGCCCCCGCTTGTTGCTACAAGTAACCTTTTCTCTTGACTTTGCCACTATTAAGTAGAGTCGTTCAGCGAGGAAGGTGTGTCAGAGCAAAGTGACCGGAATTAATTTTTTTAGCACGACAGGGAAATAAAGCTGCATTTGGTCGGCTTGTGTTGCGTTATCAGCCAATGGCGCAACGCATTGCTAAGCGAATGATCGGCAATGAGGATTTGGCTCAAGAGCTTGTGCAAGATGCCATGCTGCAAGCTTATCTTTCATTGGAGAAACTTCATGATCCAAAGCGCTTTAAGAGTTGGCTATATGCCATTGTGCTCAATATTTGCCGCAACAATTTGCGTCGTCGTAAGGTGATCCTGTTTTCCGTTCCACAACACTTGGACAACGCGCTTACAAAGTTAAACTTTGTTAGACACTGCCCGGATTGCTTCCTGCTTCATCCTGGTACGTTCGGACGACACCCTTACGGGTTCGCCAGTTCCCTACGGCGGGAAACCCGCCTTCAGGACTGGACTCACCAGTCCACAGGCTTAAATTCGGATAGAACTTATCCTATCTGTAAATTATTTTTGACATTGAAACATGAGAAACTTCGCTACTTTACTCCGTTATTTTCAGTCCTATTAAGGTATCTGGGTTTTTCAACCGCCTTGCTACAGGTAGGACTACTCTTAAAAGTTTTGTACAGGGTCTCAAGCCTTAGGTTTTTCGCTTGATTTTCGCGTTGTTATAATTTTAGCAAACTTTGTGAGACAAAAATGTCTATCAGTGTCTAACTTTGTCCAACAATTTAGTTACAGTTTCTAACCCTTGAAACAATGGTGGGAGATTTGGCTGCTGAGCCGTTACCGATTGATAAGAGCTCACCCGATCCTCAGCAAGTGGCGGAACAAAAAGAACTCCACACTGCATTACTAGAAGCAGTCGATACTCTGTCTCACAGGAATCGTCAAGCAACTTTGCTGTTCTATCACGAACAACTCAGTCTACAAGAAGTAGCAGTTCGCTTAAATATTTCAGTCAGTGCAGTCAAGGGGCGTTTGCACAAAGCTCGCCATCAACTCAGAGAACGATTGCTACCTCTTCAAGCTCAAATTCAATCTATTTCATTTCAGGAGTCTAAGACAATGACCACTAACACTTCTGCCCAAACCAAGCCGGAACTTTGCTGTTCATTTTGTCGCAAAAGCAGTGAACAGGTTAATCTTCTGATTGCAGGTCCACTATTGGGAGATAACCGTATTTACATTTGCAATCAGTGTGTCGATATATGTAATCAAATTATTAGCAGAGAAATTCCTCCGTTGACACACGAAGAAGTTGAGTCATTGATGCATCCAGGCGAATAGAATTTTTGGCTCCATTGCCATGCTGTCCGTGAAGAAATGATGCTACAGACCGTTTCCACCTCCGTAGCACGGAGGTGGCGCATTCCAAGGAGAATGGTATATGTAGCAAGATGTTTTGATAAATAGCTCATGTCCAATCATTTGACATTGAACCTGGTTGAAGGTTCTGTCTCTTTTAGTTTTTCACCCGAAGCAGCACGGGAATTCAAAGCAGCACTCGATGAATTGATGCAAAGCCTCAAAGCTGTCGCCGCTAAAACCTCTGGTGGCGGTAAACCGAGTCCCCAGCGTCCAATGGAATATCGTTACACGGGAGAGGTGTTTTTAGAAATTTTTTGTAATCCCAATATTTGGCCCACTCCCTTTGCTGCTAAAGTGCTGCTAACCGTCCGCGATGCTACTATTCGTTTGACGACAGAAGCTGAACTGACCCGCGTTATTGAAGATATTAACCAGTATCTGGAGCAAGTAGGGTAATTTACCGGTAGACAGTAAAACATTGTAAAACATAAAAATTACCGGAGCAGTTTCTAAAATTGAACTGCTCCGGAATCGATACGCCTAAGTATGGTATTCACACCGCTTAATAAAATCTAGAGAAACCTAGAAATATCCTTCAAACGTGGCTTCCCAGGTTCAGGGAGAAACCAGCCCCCCTTATTCCCTACTTCTAACATTAACCGCATAAATGGCTGGAAAGCGGATGTAACAAACAAACGAAAATTTCCACAAAACACTTTTGGATCGATTTAGAAATGGGATATTTGAGATTCCGGGCTGGGAAAGGCTCTTAAAAAGCAGAGATTATCCTTGAGAAAGCGATCGCACTTTGAGCGTTAAATCTCTTTTTGTCTAATCCATTCATCCAACATAGATTCCCACTCCAAAATCGAAAACCACGCAACAGATGAAATAATTAGTCGTTTTCCCACTCTTCGCGACCAATCAGATCGGCAATGCGATCGCGCAGCAAGAAATCACACTTTTCCAGTTCGCATTCAATACATACCCACTCTCTAGCCGGGATATATTGGCACAAGGTATAGATTGGCTGCTGTCTGCTCACCAAGCCTTTTTGCACCAGTCGCCGTGCTTCATCTTGTATCACGTCTAGAGAGTAGTAACTGATAGAAGGCACCGTATTCACACTCATGGTTTTTGCTCACAATTTAACACGTAAGTAGTGTTCCCAAAATTTAGCAGGAACGAACATTGCTAGAAATACAAACAGTCGTTGATGTTTTGTAGTTTTATATACGGAACTATTTTCATTTTGACGCTACATATCCTCAAATTATGTGAAGAAATATGAAGAAAATCAACAAATCCTGACATTTGCTTATATTGTATTGCATACAAACAAATAGTGGTAGTTGATTATTTTTGCTTATATGGTTGAGAGACTTATTTGCTACTAGTCTCTGATAAGCACTCGCCATTTTAGGCACTGTTTTGCATAAGTCAGGAGTTTTTACCAAACAAGGTACGTAAAGCGCAGTCTTGTGCCGCTGGCATTTGTCCATAGGAAAATATGCCGGGAATATCCGCCTTAAGCAAGGGTATAAACTGCTGCCAAACATAAGGGCTACCGTACAATACAAACGCTTGTAAGTCATCCGTCGTTAATAATTTCTTAAATAAATCTTCTGCTGCCTTGGTCACTTCTGCACTTGAGCGAAAAGGATTCCCTCGGATAAACACTTGTAGCAAAGTAGGATGGCTTTCCTCTAAGTTGCGAATCGCTTGAGTATGGCAATCAATGATTTGAGTTTCATATCCCATTTCGGCGGGTAGTGCCATTGCTGGTGCCAATTTGTTCAAAAAATCACAGAGAAATAAGTCATCAACGACAATCAGGTTACGTAGAGTTTGTGCAGACTTATTATTAAGTTTGATTGTGTTTATAAGATTATCTAATGATAACGCAGAGCCATGAATGATTTGACTATGTTGCAAAATCTCAACAGTGGTGTTGAGAGCGTCATTTTGTGCTGTGGACTCGATAAAGGCTGTGAGACCCACTGGCTGATGGAATTTGGTTTTTGCTTGCCAAATACGCTCAACAGACTCTCGAATACGCGATCGCGAAATCCGACCACTTTCAACAGCCGTACATACAGCGTTAATCGCCTCTTGGGGATCAACAGGCATCAGCAAAATATCCGCACCCGCTTCCACTGCCATTACAGGAGCAACCGAAGCCCCATAGCGGTTGGCAATAGCACCCATCACCAAGGCATCTGTAGTGATCAAGCCTGAAAATCCTAGTTTTTGGCGCAACTGCTCTGTTAAGAGCTTATGTGACAAGGTTGCTGGTAGTTCTGCATCCCAACAAGGGATCAGCAGATGAGCAGTCATGACTGTATCCACACCCGAGGCAAGTGCAGCAGCAAAAGGTGGCAATTCCACTTCTGTCAGTCTGTCTGTAGAGTGTGGGATGAGCGGCAAATCCAAATGAGAATCAACAGCTGTGTCCCCGTGTCCAGGAAAATGCTTTGCCGTTGTTAGCACAGGATGAGTTTTTGCACCACGAATAAAGGCACAAGCCAAATGACTCACCTCATCAGGCGTTTCGCCAAAAGCGCGAACATTAATAACAGGGTTATCAGGATTATTGTTCACATCCACCACGGGAGCTAGTACCCAGTTAATTCCAATGGCTAAGGCTTCTTGTGCAGTAATCGCTCCCATTTTTTCGGCATAATCCAAAGCCAACTTTTGGTCTTTGCGGAAAATAGCACTCAATGCCATTGGTGGCGGAAACCAAGTTGCCCCTGCAAAACGCTGTCCGACGCCTTCTTCGATATCAGCGGCAATCAGTAAAGGAATCTTTGCCCAATTTTGCAATTGTTGTGTTCTGATAGCTAATTCCCCAGCACTAGCCCCCAGTAAAATCACTCCACCAACACCCAAATCTTGCACCCAATGCTGGAGTGTTGCTGCTGGTGGTTCCCAAACAGGATATTGAATTTGGTGGTCAAATAAAAAACCAGAGGCACGAACAACCACCATTTGGGCTACTTGTTCGGCTAGGGAGAGTTTATCTATATCGGGCAGCATAAGCAATTCAAAATTCCAAGTTTAAAAAAGGAAAACCCCGCACAACAAGCATTACGTACAGCATAAGCGTGTTTCATGTCATGAATTCTGTAGTGAGTTTAGTCCTCAAGTTTGAGAGCGCTCAAGGGCAGCATAAGCGTGTTTCATTTCATTAAATGTTATGGGTACGCGTAGGTTATCGTGAGGACTTTAGTCCTGAATTTTGAGAGCGCTCAAGCGCTCACTACGAAATCATCAAAATCAATGGATACACTACTTAGCATTTTGGAGTAGACACCAAAGGACGAGTAAATATAAAGAGTATATTTTAACAGCCCTATCCCTAAGCCATGTATTAGGCATATTTAAACAGACGCAACATGGTCGCGTCTGTAAAATGCTTGGCTGGCGTACGTTAATTAATTGTTGTTTACGTTACTTAATCTTTTGCAGACAATTCTTCATCTTGATTGAAGCTATGCTCAGTTTCTTGTACCGGCTTTTCTGGCTGACGTTTTTGCTCGAGTTGACTTAACAGCGTTAGCACCTTGCTACCGCGTTCTATAGAACGGTCTTCAATAAATACCACCTCTGGCGTACGACGCAAACGCACCCGCGCACCGAGTTCACTGCGGACGTAAGGAGTCGCCGACTTTAAACCTGCCATTGTTTCTGCCTTGGCTTCCTCTGTGCCATAGATGCTGACGTAGATTTTTGCATGTTGCAAATCTCCAGACACATCAACGTCAGTAACACTTACCATTCCTGTCCCTACACGGTCATCCTTTATACCATTAAGTAACAGTTGGCTAACTTCCCGTTTAATTAATTCAGCAACGCGGGAAACGCGGCGATCTGTAGCCATAAAAATTTGCCTCCTCACAGAGGGTTCACTACACACTACATAAATACGACTTTGTCACAGGAGTCTACCTCCCACTACAGTCATAGTCTAAATTGTACTCAAGCCAAGCATTGCACGCAGGGTGAGAGTTATGAAGACCAGAGCACCTGCAAAGAAGCCCAAGACAGCGATTGAGGTGACTGGGCGTTTGAAAAGCGGTGCCAAAGGCGCAAAAGCATTTAACAACACGCCTAAGAGGGTTGTAATGAAGTAGCGGAAGTAGCGAAGAACGTTCTCCCAAAATCCGTCAAACATCTAGATTTAGACTACCTTGTTATAGATTATACGTTGATTATGATGGCTTTGTTTATTTTAATTGTAATCTATACATGAAAATTTTCTAACTTAATCTAAAATATAATATATCTAACACAATTCTAAGAATGACTAATTAAGTTTTAGTTAAATTTAAGCAAAATTTCTAAACACAATATTCCACGTCCCTTTTTAAAATGGACTGGAGGTAAAAATAGATTAATTCACCAGTATGTTCCCTATTGATTCAAGTACTAAAATACTTGATCATGAACATTTTGTACGTAATATTGCTATTTTTTATATTTATAAAATCATCAAGTCAAGCTATCTTGAGTGATATTAATACATAATTAATTAATACTTATTTATGTGTTAGGAATAAAGCGAATGAATTAATTAGCTTTCTTATATTAAGGATCGTCAACCGCCAACACAATCAAAAAAAAGTGTATTACTACCATGTACGAGCTAACTCTGAAGTTAGCGTTGATAAATAACTTTTTTGGCATTAAGTTTGATTATATATTTTCATCCTTTATTCCTCTGATAGCATATTTACAATCCATCCTATCCATCCACGGACTGTGCTTGACCGCCTTTTAATAGTTGTAATATTTATATTTAAACTACAGGACTGCATAATTTGACGGATTACACTAATATCTGGAATGAAACCATATAAAAGAGTAAATTCAAAAGTTTTATAAAAAACCTGATGTTGCAAAATTTTTTCAATTAAAGATAGGATTTTTATTTTGTATGTATCTTTTTTTTAGTAAATGCCTTCCTTCATTGCTTAAACGAAATGTTGTTTCTCTAGTATTGCGGTCTACATACTTATCCATTAAGCCAAGATATCTAGCTGCATCGGTATAATAACTAGTTTGTCTTTCATCGAATTGATAATTTGCTGTAATTTCCTCCTTTGTTAATTCTTTATCTAGTAAAAGTGTAAGTAAATCTATGATTCTTTCAAATTTATTTGCTTGTGGAAATGGAGTATTTGGCTCAGCAACTATAGTAATAGATTTAAAAATTTCAGAGACATCTTCATGTGTTATTATTTCAGGAGCTATCACATAGTTTCTTTGTTCTACCAATCTTATTGAATTGTAATTTAAAATATCATCTATTTTATAGATAAAAAAGCTAAATATATTGCTAGAGTTAGAATAAGTCATTAAAATTGGAATTACTTTCTTGTTTGGAATTTTACTAGACCAAAGCCTATATGGATAATATAGCTGTCTAACTAAAAAATCATCTACATCGTATAATTTAGCTTCTAATAATAGAAAGTACTGCTCGCTTTCAAAACCTGCATCTATTTCACATTGAGCATTATTAACTTCAATATTATATTGGGTATCATCTACTATGTTATTTATATAAAATTGAAATGTACCTGTAGACATTCGTCCATAAACTGTATGATATAACTCCTCAGCGTTAATCAAATCATTTATGATACCTATATTAAAAGCACAACTTAACGCTGCACTTTCTGAATATAAATTTGTATAGTCTATACTTTCTATTCCTTTGGGAAAATCTACAGGAATTACTTCTAAAGTTTCATCATATGTAACATTTAAATAAGAATCAAACGTGCCAATTATATATTTATTTCTAGATATAGATAATATAGAAAGTTTATGGTCTTTAAAAATATCAGGTAAATTAGCATGATGGTCAAACTTTGCCATTAATCTACTTTCTCTGAATTCATTAATACTTGCAGAGTCTATTTCAAAAAAACCTTGTTTAGATATATTTTCTATAATATGATATTTTTGAAATAACTTTTCCCAGGCAATATCATTTTTAGAACGTTGTCTTCTATTCGATAAGTCAGTCATAGTTTTTTACTAAAATTTCGTCTACTTTACCTCTTTTATTAGCATTTGAATTGATAGCTCTAATTGCTGATATTTTTGTCTGTTTATAATCTTTATATAAGTCGATAATGAAGTCTGTATAAGCATTGCTCAATAGAACTTTACAACCTCTCCTGTCTAAATTATCAAATGTCTCTTTTAGCCTGATTTGTTCATCTTTATTAAATCCATTTACATCATAGCCAGTAAAAGAAGCAGTATCTGAAACTGGATCATAAGGGGGATCAAGATATACAAAGTCCCCTCTTTGAGCATCTTTAAGAGCGTCTTGAAAATCTAAATTTAATATTGTAATTTGGTTATCATTCAAATATTTATTTACAGCTTTTAAAACAGCTATATCTAAAATATTTGGATTTTTGTATTTACCAAAAGGCACATTAAACTGTCCTTGAGAATTAACTCTAAATAAGCCATTGTAACAAGTCTTATTCAGAAAAATAATTCTTGATGCTCGTTGTACTAGTGTTTTATATTGAAAACTTTCTTCCCTATCCCAATCTCTAATAGTATAATAGTACTCCTCATTATTTTTATGATGTTTTAAATTATCAATTAGTTCGTCCACTGAATTTTTAATAACTTTATAACAATTTATTAATTCAACATTACTATCATTAATTACAGCCTTCTTAGGTTGCAAAGTAAATAAAAGCGCTCCTCCGCCAAGAAAAGGTTCATAGTAGGTTTGGTAATTATAATTTTTAGGAAGATAATTTTCTAAAATTAATGGAACAAGCTGTCTTTTCCCTCCTGCCCATTTCAGAAACGGTTTTACTAGCTTATTTACTGAGACCATTTTTTGACCTAAAAAATCATTAAATTACTCTATTTATAGTACTATAGTACTATAAATAGAGTAACCTGACTCATAAATATTACAGCTATTCCATATATCCTTCGACCATAGTACTTTAATAATAGTTTCATGCCACTGAATCTAACTATCATAAATATTGGGCGTATCAAGATAATTGGAACTGATAAAGCTTTCTGTTAATGCACCATCTTATATAACGGTGCGCCGTTGCAAAGCGCCATAACCCATCCTACTTAAGATTTACTTTATAAATCAACTTTAAGCAACACCGCACGAATAAGTTACCTTTTTTAATGGCTGAAAGTCTTGTAAATCAAGGCTTACATTTCTTAAAACAGGTAAGTTATTTCTGTGCGGCTCCTAAGATTCATTTACTTTTTGCTGCAACATTCGATAACTCTTTAACCCTGCTACTGCCCATTTGTTGCCATCATCCTCCAAGCAAAGGGAAGAAAAGGAAAATTTTTTTAGCAAGGAGAGAGGTAGATTTCTTAGTTATAATACTAATTCTCTGTAAAAAAAGCACTTAATACTTACTCTTTTATTCTTAACGTGCTAGCCTATGGCACGCCGCTGCGCGTCTAAGGCGTTTTGGTCGTAGCCTCAGGCACACTGTTACGCGTCTACGTTTAAAAAATATCAAGTGCATCTTCATGGAGAATTAGTATAAGAAGTAAGAAATAATTTATGTTTAACATTTAAACAAACAGGATAAAGTCTGGAAACTAGATAACGTTGCTTTATTTGTTGATACAAGTTACCAAGACTTTAGCCTATCTGAATTTCAGTGTTACCGTTGCGGATTGCCCATGCCATTTCTAACATTTGAGTCCAGCGCTTTTGGAGTTGTTTAGGAGTGCATTTGATTGTTTTGGCTATTGCTTGGTCACTGTATTTTGCAGTTTTGAGTTGCAAGATTTGCTGCTGCTGTTCAGAAAGTTGACTCAAAAATCTTTCCCACTGTTGGGAGGATAAACCCAACTTATGTTCTAAACCTGCCCCCAACCATTGATGTACTAACTGCCAGTGATGTTGCTTGGCGAACTTTTCTACATGATATTTAAAACGCTGTTGCAGATAATCGCGCTGGCGGCTAGTCAAACCCAAAATTTGGTCGATTTCTGGTGCTGAGAAATCTTGGAGTTTTAATGATAGATAGTCTACGCAGTCAGATTGACCTTGAGCTTCTAGATATTTTACTAGTTCTGAGATGACGCGATCGCGCTCGGACTGTTCAGCAGGGTCAAAGTTAGGTTGTGCAATCATTTGAGAGCGAACCTGTTGAACTGCTGAGTTGCGCTGATAAGATTCTGCTTCTTCGCTCTTGGCGGACTCAACAGCGCTTTCGATATCTACAGTTGTTTCCTGAGGCAAACGACGGGCAAAACCTTGGGCACGCAATATAACTAACTGCTGGTTATTACCGCCAGGTAAATTGATGCGGCGCTTAGCATACTGCTCTGTAAACCCCATGTATTCTGCGAGTTCCAATTGAGTACGCGGGGTATAATCCTCAGGTAGTTCGTTTTCCCGCCGGAAAGCCTTGATAGCTTCCAGATAAAATGCCTGTAAAAAATCTTCAATCAGGTTGTAACGAGCCTCAAACCCTAACTCGGAGTTTGATGTCGTAATGTGCCGGTAAACCATTGCGCCCAGTTGACTATGTAATTCTACGCGACCTTTTTTTGAACCCAATTGATAGTAACGCAGGCATTTTTGTAAACGATGCCTTGCCAAAGTGACCAGCCAAGACTTGATTTCTCCTGAGGTTTGGATACGGGAGCTTTTGTTGCAGATCCGTTCCACTTCTTTAGCTATGCGCTTTGCTACAGCTTGCACGCACCTAGGTGCTGTTTTTACCTGAAGTTGCATTTCCTTACACAGCAGTTGCACTAGAGCATCAGCATCTACCTGAACTGGCTGTTCAGTCGAAACGTCGCGGTTTAAAGAGGGTGTAGACGTGGCGAGATTGGCGAGGTTTGCTTTCATGACTTTTCTACAAGTGGTATTGCACCGTAACGACAATGCACAAGACAGCACTGCCAAGGCATACGCCAGTGGGCGAATCTCTTGCATGATTTTCATCCATCAAGAGTCGCCCTCAGCACTGCTCACACATATGACTGTAAAAGATCCGAAAAAGTTACAGTCTTGGCAGTGTGTCGGTTTTTTCACAAGCCACTAAAAAGTAACTTGCACACGGAGAACCGCCATGACGCAAAAGTACTCCAAATGCTTACTGGTTCTAAGTTTATCGCAATTTAAGTCATACCTCCTGCCAATGTAGTAGGTATGACAATCTGAAAACTGGAGCCAGTGGCTTTCTTTTTGCGAAATTGACAGATGAGCGTGTGTAGTTTAATATTTATACCCATGCCGCTGCTTTTTCCCAGCCTAAACCCTGCCGCACAATAATTGGTCTTTCTCCTGTTAAGTCCAAAATGGTAGAAACTTCATACTTTGGTTCCTCACCAGTGTCCACAATCACATCTACCAATTTGTCCAAACGGTCAAATAGCTCTACTCGCGATAAGTAAGGTTGTGGTTGCATCCCATTGGATTCATTATCTATTTCATCATCCGGTGGTAAACGTGCCGAAGTTGAAATAATCGGATTTGCCAGCGCTGACAATAAAGCTTTACACACGGTATGATTTGGTACTCTAATTCCAGTCGTTTTCCGCTTGGGATTTTGCACCAGTCGTGGCACCAACTTGGTAGCAGGTAGCAAAAACGTATACGGTCCTGGAATGAGGCTTTTCATCATCCGATAAGCTGTATCGCTTACATAAGCATAAGTCGTTACATTAGAAAGCGAGGGACATAAAAATGTTAGTGGTTTATCATTTGCCAACTGTTTAATTTGCCGCACTCGCTCTACTGCTGATTTAGCATTTAAATCACAACCAATAGCATAAACTGTATCCGTAGGGTAAAGCATCACTGCGCCACGTTGCAGTGCTGCTTGTATTTCCTCTATACGCCGGACTTGGGGATTATCAGGATGGACTTGGAAAATTTTTGCCATAAAAGTGGGAGAGGAGGTTAGTGGTTAGTGGTACTTTTTGACAACAAACGAATGTACAGATGCTTTCATTCAGCACGTTTCTACAATTAACAACTAACAACTAACTACTGACTAAATTATGACTAAATTTGCTTATCTTCAATGTCCGACAGGTATTTCTGGTGATATGTGTCTAGGAGCCGTGGTTAGTCTGGGTGTTCCCTTAGAATATTTAACAGAAAAACTGAACTCCTTAAGGATTGAGCATGAGTATCAATTAAGAGCAGAACTTGTTCATCGTAATGGTCAACAGGCTACTAAAGTTTATGTGGACTTAGTAAACGATCATCATCACGACGATCACGAACACAGTCACCATCACGGACGCCACTTGCCAGAAATCGAGCAGATGATTCTTAAAGCTGGGTTACCATCACGAGCCGAAGCTTGGAGTTTGGCAGTATTTCGGCAACTAGCAGTCGCAGAAGGGGCAGTACACGGTGTAGCACCAGAAAAAGTTCATTTTCATGAAGTCGGTGCTGTTGATGCAATTGTAGATATTGTTGGCACTTGTTTGGGTTTAGATTGGTTGGGTATCGAGAGTAATGATAAAGGATTACCTTTACTGTACTGCTCACCGTTACCTACTGGTGGCGGAACAGTGCGGGCGGCGCACGGACAGATGGCAGTACCAGTACCAGCAGTCTTGAAGTTATGGGAAATGCGCGGATGTCCAGTATATAGTAACGGCATTGAACGCGAAATGGTGACACCAACCGGAGCGGCGATCGCCACAACCCTTGCCGTAGAATTTAGTTCTCCACCCCCTATGACCGTTAAACAAGTAGGATTGGGAGCCGGTTCAATTCATCTACCCATTGCCAATATTCTGCGCTTGTGGCTTGGTGAAGCAACAAATGTAACAGATAAATTAACTGTCGGTTTCACAAATAAATCCGTAACAAAATCTGTTGCCAGGGATACTAGCCCGACTTTAGAAACTATCTCAGTTTTAGAGACTCAAATTGATGACCTCAGTCCGCAGGTAATAGGTTATGTGTTTGAAGCATTATTTGCCGCTGGTGCTTTGGATGTTTTTACCCAGTCTGTAGGTATGAAAAAATCCCGTACGGGAATTTTGTTGACAGTCATTTGTTATCCAGAAAATCTATATAACTGTGAAGCGGTTTTATTTCGTGAAACCACCACTTTGGGAATTCGTCATTCAACTCAGGAACGCACTATTCTCCAACGGGAAATTCAACAAGTAGAAACTGAATATGGTGTTGTCCGCCTTAAGGTTGCTTGGACGGGACAAGCAAACGATAAAGTAATAGCTAACGTGCAACCAGAATACGAAGACTGTGCAGAACTGGCGCGAAAACAGAATGTTGCTTGGCGAGAAATTCAGCGGCTAGCACTACAGAATTGGTACACGCAAAAAATAAAATCTCACTCCTAACCTCTCCCCGCTTGTGTAGAACCAAAAGGGGACTCATGCTCTATCGCATTAGTTTTGAAGGCTTCCTAGTGAGCGCTGTCTTCGCTCAAACAGTCGTGGACGCGCATTCCTTACTACGAACTTATACAACCATCATAATTAATGCAATCAACTACTAGACTAATAGCTAAAAATAGCAAAAAAGCCCGCGTAGACGGGCTTAGTTCGTGTCGCCCCAGACTCCGAAGTCTGGCAGCATATAAAGGTGGATTGATTATGAACTAATCCACAGCATCTTTGATTGCACTACCAACCTTTTCCAAAAAGTTCCCAGAATTTTCAGCTGCCTGTTTAC
The DNA here is from genome assembly GCF_963920835.1 of Scytonema sp. PCC 10023. NCBI lineage: Bacteria > Bacillati > Cyanobacteriota > Cyanophyceae > Nostocales > Scytonemataceae > Scytonema > Scytonema sp. PCC 10023. Next base: position 16,100 of record NZ_CAWUDP010000068.1, on the reverse strand, counting down.
CTTTTTCCCCAACATTGGTATTGGCATCTCTCAAAGTTGTGTTGGCTGCTTCGCCTGCTTTACTAGCAGTGCGCTGAGCATTGAACTTTGCATCGTCCGCTGCACCCTGAGCATTTCTCGCCGCACCCTTAGCAGCATCGCTGGTGTTGTCTTTGATATTTTCAATGCCTTTGCTGGTTCCACGTGCAAAATCAGTAGCACTGCTCTTAGCTTTATCTGCTGTCTCTTGAGCATTTTGCTGCAGATTCTTGCCTATTTGTTCAACGTTGTCCCCTTTCTTATCCAGGATACGGCGCGTGGTTTCTCCGATGTTGGCTGTTTCGTCTATGACGTTTTGTTCAGCATTTTGCTTAAGAGCCTCAGCTTTGGCTTTTACCTCGCCTCCCTGTCTTCTGGGGTCTACATCACTGAAATTGTTCATTCCACCTTCGTTAGGAGAAAGGATGTTAGTTCCTTTTGGAACATACACTTCGGAATTAGGGCGTGCATGTTGCTCCTCTCCTATAGTTTGACGAGGTACAGTTTGACCAGGTGCAGTTTGGCTAGGCGTTGTTGCAGCTACAGAATTGCAAGCTTGTGTAAAAAACAGGATCATTCCTGCCATAAAAGCTGTTAAAACTTTGAGCGGGCGGATGTTTTTTAACAAAGCAATGGCTTTTTTCACAGTGCGACTCCTTTTATTTGTATGACAAAGTCAAACGTTAACCAAGAACTAACTTGGTATTTTTGTCCTTGGATTTACTTCAAACCTGAATCCAAAAAATGGTTTTTATTTACCCACTGCTGGATTCTTTTGTAATTCCGGTCTAGCAGCTGCTTCATCTGCCTTGTCTTTCAAAAACCCTGAAGCATCCTGAAATGCTTTCCCAACAGTATCAAGTCTGTCTTGAATTCGCTCGCCAACATCTCCCTCACGCTGAATCAAACCACCTGGTTCAGGCTTCTCTATGTTTTTCTCAGTTTTGATAGGCAATTCTGATTCTACGTATGCTCTGCCTTCTGGTGTTTCAGCGCCAGGGTAAAGTTTCCCTTCTTTATTAACAGCAGTGGCAATAAGTTTTTGTGGGTCTAGCTGTAAGCTAGTTTGGTCGAGTCCAGACTTGGACATTTTCTCGTTTGTATACTTGTCCCCACCACCTTTATAGGGATTATTTGCACCGCCAGCTTGCACAGCAGGATTATTTGGATTTGCACCTTGAGTATTAGCTGCGTTACCACAAGCCGTGCTTACTATCAACAATAGCCCAGCCAAAAATACAGTCAGAAATTGACGTAGACGCAGTTTTTTTATAAAAGAAGTTAAACTCTTCACCGATTCCTCCTAATCAACAACAAACAAGAAAAATATTTTCAACAAGCAAAATTTTCGCTTAACAGGTTTGTATGGTTCTGTTTAGCAGTTAAGGCACCATCATACTTTTGCTTGCTTCAATTTTCTAATATTTGACCAACAATTTCTTAGACTACAAAGCCAAGAGCAAACAATGCCTCTAGCAAAGGTCACATTTTTCTTAGCAATTTTTGACTGTTACTATCTAACTTTAGAGAGATATAAGTTACTATAATTAACTTTTAATTTACTTATGTCGATTCTGCTTGCTTTAAATAGTATATGAATATTTAGTTATTAATTTATGCTAGCGAGATTTACTTGTTAAAGAATAATAATCTTACCATTTTAATACTTTTGACTATATTTATTTAAGCTAATTTTTAGAAAACAAAATCAATGCTAAATGATACACCTATACTACCTTGTATCTTTACAAAATTTAACATTTTGAAAGTAAAACTTATCAATTAATATAACTTTTTCATTTATGTAAAAATTGAAATCATACTTGGTGATGCTGCTCAGTCAAAATAGCTACATATATTGAACTCATGCCTGAGCAATTTTCCTGAATATATTGGGATATACGGCTGATATCCTCTATATTTGATGTATTTACTTATTCAGCAAATTTATAAGTGAAATCACTAAAAAGATGAAGAAAATTTTACGGTGGGTAATTTTAGGTGGGACATTGTTTTTTTTGGCAAAAGCCCTTAAGGATAACTGGCAAGAAGTCATGACCATCCATATTGATGCAGTAGGATGGGCAATTCTTTTGATCGCCACAGGTATCACTTTACTGGCACATACTTGGGCAGGTTGGGTATGGAGCTGGGTTCTCAAAGAATTAAATCAACCTGTTAACTCTTTAGAGTTTATTCAAGTTTACTTAAAAACAAATATTGCTAAGTATATACCAGGTAATATCTGGCATTACTACGGAAGAATTGTGGCTGCAAAAAATGCAAATGTTTCTACTGGCGCAGCGACTCTCAGTGTATTGCTAGAACCTCTACTGATGGCAGCTGCTGCTTTAATTATTGTCCTAGTCGGCAGTCAATTTATGGCTGGGAAAACCACCATCATCCTGCTCATAGTACAACTACTGGGTTTGCTGGCAGTGCTATGTGTTCTCCATCCCAGGTTTTTGAATAGAGCAACTCGCCTACTGGGGCGCATAAAGGCAAAAAAGTCTACGGACGATACCCCACAAGCAGTTCCCTTGAGTCTTGAACAATATCCTCTGCGCCCTTTACTAGGAGAATTAGGTTTTTTGGGACTGCGCTCTACAGGATTTATGTTAACTTTGTTTGCGTTGAGTCCTTTGAACTTGAGCCAAATTCCTTTATTGCTTGGTGCTTTTAGTTTCGCGTGGTTGCTGGGGTTAGTGGTTCCAGGCGCACCTGGTGGCTTGGGTGTGTTTGAAGCCACTGCGATCGCACTCTTACAGCAACACTTTCCTACTGCAGTGCTGATCAGCGCAACTGGTCTGTATCGTCTGGTGAGCATTCTCGCTGAAACTGCTGGTGCTGGCTTAGCTTGGCTCGACGAACACCGTCTTCAGTCATGAGTTCAGGCGACTCAGCACAATTTTTCTCCTGAATTCCTTTTTGAATTCTGAATTTTGAATTTTGAATTTTTTTAGTGGGGGTGGAGGGACTTGAACCCTCACGACCTTTTACGGTCAACGGATTTTCATTCTCCCGCAGCTTTCACTACTGCCTTACAGGTTAATTCACCTAACCAGGCTTTGAGAATTGGACCCTCCCTTTACCCTCGACTTTACGTTAGGGTAGCTCCCGTCGGGCCTCTGCACCTTCCTTAAAAAGAGTCAAGAGTGATGAAGAGTGAAGAAAGAATAAAACTTTCTATCTTTTATCTTCTGTCTTCTATCTTTCTTTTTTCGGCTTGGCTCAGGATTGCCATGTCTGTTACCAGATTTAGGTTTCCCTGAGTTTGAGAGCAGTCACTTGCTGGATTTCTCCATCAAGGCTCAGTTATCTAAGTCCGTAGCGTCTACCATTCCGCCACACCCCCTAACTTATTTAGGAGTCACTTGTTTTGTGGAGGTAGCAAATATCCTCCTCATCTATTCCAGCATTAAATGCGTTTTTTGTCCAATTTTGCACTTTTTGCTGGAAAATTTGAGATTCTTGAGATGAAACTGCGCTTTTAGGTGTCACGGACACTTTCTTGAATTCGGGGAACGCCCCTAGCCAAGTGTTCTGCCTGACTTGCGTCTTACATTTTTTGTCGCACCTTTACAGATGCTTACTCAAGCACTCATATATTGTGCATCATAGCACTGGTTGTTTATTATAGCATCACATTTAGAAAAAAGAGCAAAAAAAACAAGCCAGATCAAGCAATTTTTTTTCTCTTTATTATTTAATCTTCCTGGGGGCAACAATGCTTTCAAGAGGCTAGGCATTCAGCCTATGATGGAAAACAGCACCAACAGGTCTTTTCTACTTAAGAACCAAGAAATTATGGTTGTAGCGCTAGTGTATCTGATTTTGGCTGGAGCTTATCTTGTGGTGGTACCAGCAGCCGTCCTGTTTTACTTAAACGTACGCTGGTATGTGGCTAGCTCTGTAGAACGTGGCTTTATGTACTTTTTGGTATTCTTCTTCTTTCCGGGTTTGTTGCTTTTATCGCCGTTTGTGAACTTGCGGCCCAGACGGCGACAAATTGAAGTCTAACGAAAGTGGTAGGTCATAACTCTCATGCGACGCATTGACGCTATCGGAATTGGCTTGGGAATTTTTGTTGCCGGCGGCTCGGCATATGTCTTACTGCGATTAGTAGGCGTAGATAACTTGGAAGCTGGTACTTGGAGCCAAGTTTTATTATTTGTTGGGTTGATTGGCTGGTTGCTAAGCTATGGTTTCCGTGCTGTGGGAAAAAAAATGACCTACCACAAACAACGCGAACAATATGAACAAGCCTACTTTCAGAAGCGCTTGGAAGAGCTCAGTCCCGAAGAACTCGCGAAAATTCAAGCCGAAATAGAACAAGAAAAGCAGGTAGGGAATAAGGAGTAGGAGTCCACAGCAGCACCTTCTCCAACCCTTAACAACGTTGGAGAAGGTGCTGAAAATGCTGCAAGCGACGACTCCCAGTTTGCGATTGGCTTTGCCACTGCGCTTTGCGCAATCGCCTACTCCAGGTGCGCTGTGCGCCCTCGGTATCGAGGGCGGCTCCTCCGGAGCATCGCCCGAACGCGAGTAGGTAAGTGCGATCGCCTCTGGCGGGCACTGCGTGCCATCGCGTAGCGCGCCCTGTGCCCGAGGCACTTCGTGCCTCCCCTGAACTCCGTTCAGGGAGCCAGTCGGAGACTGGCTGGGCACATACGGGCGATCGCTTTCAAAGAAGCGCGAGTACCAGATTTTCAAAAGCCAGATTCCTGGTCTTACTGATAAGCCGATTCATGTAGGCTTTGGTATTTCCCAACCAGAACAAAGTCGTCAGGTACGAGATTGGAGAGCAGATGCAGTTATAGTAGGCAGCGCTTTTGTGAAACGTTTAGCAATCATACACACCGCAACACTGACTAAATCCCATCTGTTGAATTTTGTCAAAGTCTCAAGCAGCCATAACTACAACTTAATCTAAGCTTAATTACTTAGGTTGCTCTATCAAGCGAGGTAGATTAAAAAGTAGATTAAGAAACTGTAACAGCGAACTTTTCTTACCTTACTTGGTAGACAATTTAACCAATATCGTCTTGAATATATAAAGCAGATATCTAGCGGTAAAAAACTGCCTTATACCGCGACTAAAGGTTTAGGTATTATGTGAAAACAAGTAGGTCATAAATTTTATGATTTTTATGAGTGTGAGAGAGTGTCAGGCAGCGATAGCTGTAGTTTCGTCGCATTTTAGGGGAAAAGGCGATGAGTGAGAGTATGGCATTTATTGGTGGAGTTGCCGTAGCTGGGCTGGCGGCTCTGGTGTTACTTAAGGGGGCAGGAGGGAGTTCCCTACAACCTAACTATACAGTTACCTCACAATTACCAACGACTGTGGTAGCGCCTCCAGCAGTGATGCCGCCAACTGCGACTTATCCTGGGCAACCATATCCTAATCCAGCCCCAGTCAACCCAAATACTGAAGAGCGCGTGCAAATGGAACGCGTCAGATTGGAAAATGAGGGACTTAAAAACGAAAATAATAATCTCAAAACTCAAGTCCAACAACTCCAGTCCCAACTTCAGCAAGTTTACAACTACCAAGTTCAATTAAATCAGCAGCAGAACCAAAACGTAGCCCAGTTGCAGCAGCAGTCTGAAAATCGCTGGTGGTCTTCTCCCGTTGTTTGGGCGGTGGGAGGCATAACTCTGACGATAGGGGGTGGCATTGTGGTCGCTGGTGTCTTGGCTTTGTTTTCACCAAAAGACCGTCCCACTCGTACCGTACAAGTTATTCATCCCTATAACGGTCCAACTCCACCGCTGGCTCCCGTACGTCGCACTGAGTTTCTGCCTCCTCGTAGCGAAGTCAGACGAGTTGAAGCACAAGAATACGACGATACGTATTAAAAGTTTCAACACTTAACAGCTAACACTGATGAACAAAGAGCTATTGATTATAGGCTATTGACAAGCCTATAAAATTGTGCTGAATTTACAACGGTCGCAATGTGAATTGAAGCACTCTTATTGTGGAATTATCAAGGTGATATCTGCCACGATAAGATTTTGTGTTTTTAAAGCAAATGTAGCTCTTGATTCCAGAAAAAGTAAAATGTCTTCTCTTGCGTGTCAAGCGTTATTAATTATCATATTTAGATAAAAAGGTCAATATAGTTGGACAAATTTTAGCACTGCTGTTTAACCAGTTTCTCCTTGAAATCGCAACCGCATAACAGACATATAAATCAGATTTTTCTATGAAAACAGCAAAGATTAACAAGTGATTTGTTTATAACTTTTATGTTTTTCTGTAAAGACCCGGATAGGGAAAAGACCGAAAATAAATTCTTAGATACCTGATTGCTTCGGGCGATGCTTCTACAGAAAGCCGCGCATGGGCGCAAACGCGAGTGCGTCGTGCCCATGCACCGCATTGGCACGGAGTACACCTCGACGAGGCGATTGCACAAAGTGCAGTGGCAAAGCCAATCGCTAAATCATATTATTGATGTGTTGCTTAAAAATCAAGATTCGATTAAAGAAACTGGTGCATCGTTTCCCGTTTACTGTATTATTCTTCTAAAACGTATTTATTCACTGAGAAATCTGATGATTCTCTTGTGCATGAATTAGGTTTATGCTGGGCTTTACCAGTTACCTAATTCATGCTCCTTTGAGTTGCCCATTCTTCTAGAATTTAGTATTTTGAAGATATTATTTGGGCAGATTGTTGACATCTGGGTAGCACCGCAGAAAATAGCACTCTTTGTGCAGGTTGTTTTTGTGTTTTTCACGCAATTCCTGCACAGCTAGTTCTATGATATCTGCGTGAATAGATCTCACTGAGATCATCAATGGTGCTCATCTGCTAAACCTCATAAAGCCAGAAACTTGTGTGTTTGCACAGGGAAATGTTGCACAATAATGTTGCATAATTATGCTCTGGTAGTAAAAAAATTAAAGAATTTGCAAAGCATAATAATGAAAAAAATGCAATGGTATCAACAGCAGGTTAATAGCCAGCCTCTTGTCTTACAAAAGCAAAAGATAAGGCGTAAATCTCTCAAGAGATTAACAAGCTGCTTTCAGCAAAATGTGAGCAAATACGGAAGAAAATAGTCATCTACCTACGCTTTGCTTAATCATTTTGATGTACTTGTTGCATGACACTATAATACCTGCATAAACCAGATTTCATAGGATCATTTGTGGTGTTGTTTTTAAACAAGCCTAATATCTCTAATGAAATTCTGATTTCGAGGTATGTGTATATCTTTTACAGCGCTTTCCTGTAAGGTGAGCATTGCTTACCAATATCTCAAATGTTATTACGCAAGTTTTTAGGGGGCAATGCCCAACGCCAGATGCGTGGCTGCCGGGAAACCCTAGTCGAGCACTGGCTCCCCTACGATTTGTGGTCTAATCAGAGCGAAAAACGCTGTAAAACGAAAACTGCAATTGCTGTGATAGCAAAAGTTGGTTTGCTGATCATTGACAGACATTTTTTTGAAATATGCTCCCTCCACAAAAAATCTATTTAAAGATTTTGTGAAAAGAATCGTGAAGAAACAGCAATTATACGGAAGTACGGATAACCTTAGTGGCTTTTACTGATACGATGCATTGGGAGCAAGGAAATTTAAAAGTTACAGGAAAAACAACAAACTTGTCGCTTAAAAACCTTTTCTTGGCTTTAGACCTTAAGAAATCAGGGGCTTTGGAATACAAATTCTTATTTGGCGACAACTCTAATGTTGTTTGGTTAAAAACCTAAACGTGTTTGGTTGAAAACCCAAACGTTAGACAAACCTCTGCTGTTGCTTGATGCCTTCAATGACATCTATATCCTCATGGCTGAGGCATAGGAGCCTCTTTTTAGCCTTTACCTTTTTAGGTGCTTTTACTTATAAAATTATCCCTTCTGTTGCTCAAACAGGGATAATCCCGAACACTGCAAATGGTGGTGCAGACAATCTCCCACAAAGAGTAAATTCTAATCCCGTCACTTTTAGAGCGGGTCAAGCTGCGTTGGAGATTATCAAAACAGGTGATAGAGCTGCAGCCGAACCAGGCGACACAGTCGTTTATCGCCTAGCGATTAGAAATACAGGTCGTTCGGCGACAACGAATTTGACGATTACAGACAGGCTTCCTCTAGGTTTACGATTTGTCTCCAAGTCGCTTAAAGGTTCTATAGGAGATAGACCTGTGTCTTTGAGCGCGAACACTGCTTCAAATCGGACGGTGACAATAACCTCACAAGAAGGACTGCAACCAAACCAGACTTTGAATGTTGTCTACGCCGCCGAAGTCACACCAGATGCGGTTCGAGGAACTGGAAGAAACTTGGCACAAGCCAGTTCTGGGAACTTAACAAGTAATCAAGCTAGTTATCTGTTGCGGATTCGACCAGGTATTTTGTCTGATTGTGGCACCTTGATTGGTCGGGTGTTTGTTGATAAAAACTTTGACGGAGAACAGCAACCGAACGAACCTGGAATACCAAATGCCGTTATTTACATGGATGATGGCAATCGCATCGTTACCGATGCAAAGGGTCTGTTCTCCTTGCCAAACGTCATCTCTGGTTATCGGTCAGCAACGCTGGACTTGAGTAGCTTACCAGGTTACGCACTGGCACCTAACTTGTACTTCATAGAAAGGAATAGCCAGTCACGCCTGGTGAAATTAGCACCCAGCAGTATGGTTAGGGTGAATTTTGGAGTTACGCCGGCGTTTTCAGAGGGTAAGCGATGAAAACAAGAAAGCTAGGAAAAACATTTACCAAAAAAATTGGCAGTACCGACAACAGCCAAATTTTGTACCTTTCCCTAGTCACTAAGGGGAGTGCAGGCATTTTACCAGCATTGATAGCAGTCACTTTACCCTCTTTTGTTGGTACAGAGGCAAGGTTCTCCAACGCTGCTTTCGCCAGTGTGCCAACGGAAGATCAATGGCAGACAGTGACATCATTCCAACTAGGGGAAGCAGAGGGACAAGGGGACAAGGAGGACAAGGAGGACAAGAAGGACAAGGAGGACAAGGAGGACAAGGAGGACAAGGAGGAATTTACTTTGTTGTCTCCTGCACTTCCCAATTCCTCATCTCACTCATCATTCTTTTTGTCCCAATCAATTGAAGCTTTCCCGGCTTCCCCATCTCCCTTATCTCCCTCATCTCCCTTATCTCCCTCATCTCCCTCATCTCCCCTTACTTCCCCGACTCCCCCGACTCCCTCCACTTCACAAACCCCTCCAACGGGGAATAGTGCGCCATCTGTACCTTCACAGCCGATTACCCAGAACAAAGTCAAAATTGAAATTGCACCTGTAGCCGACCCGCGCGTTCAAGCGGATGGGCGCTCTACGATTCAGCTTTCTGGGCAAATAACCGATGAAAACGGTCAAATCATCCGCGAAGATGTGATGGTGACTTTGACCACGAGTGCAGGGAAATTTGTTGGAGCAGACCAAGATAAAGACCAAGGCGGTTTTCAGGTGATGGCACGGGGTGGTGAGTTCACCGCCACGCTGCAATCAGACATCAAACCTCAACAAGTCCGCATTCGGGCAGCGGTAGACAGTATTAGAAAACAATCCCCAGCGCCCAGACAACTGGAGATTCTGGGAGATGCACCATTTGAGCAACAAACAGAGACTTCTGTATTCAACAACTTCAAAAAGACCCCAATTGAGGCTTACACCCAAGTAGAATTTACGACTTATCTCCGTCCATCACTGGTAACAGGAGTCGTGAATTTGCGAATTGGTGCAGGTGGCACTGATTATTGGGGGAGTTTTCGGGATTTTCTTGACCCAGAAAAAATAAATGATGGCACAACGGTTGATTTCAAGGCTTCTGTCTTCGCCACGGGTCAAGTAGGGGAGTGGTTATTTACAGGAGCGTTTAATAGCTATCGCCCGATTAACGAAGACTGCGAAGGTAGAAACCGCTTATTTGGTGGTACTCAGTTTTGCGAACAACCTTATCCCGTCTACGGCGATAGTTCTACTTCTACTCCCACCACTCCCTCTATAGATAGTTTTTACGCTCGCTTTGAGCGCACACCCTCCATAGTGGGGGCAGAACCAGACTACTTCATGTGGGGGGACTATAACACAGCAGAATTTGCCAGAGGGTCTCAGCTATATACTGCCACTTCTCGGCAGTTACACGGCTTTAAAGCAAACTACAACTTAGGCAACTTCCAGATCACTGGGATGTATGCCAACAATATTGAGGGCTTCCAACGGGATACTTTTGTACCTAATGGCACCAGTGGTAACTATTTCTTATCAAAACGTCTCCTGATTCCAGGGAGTGAAACCGTTTATCTGGAAGCAGAAGAAATCAATCGTCCTGGGACGGTGATTGAGCGTAAACAACTGTTTCGCGGTCCAGATTACGAAATTGACTACGATCGCGGTACACTTCTGTTTCGCCGTTCTATTTTTGCAACGGAACTCGACCCGTTTAATCGCTCTTTGGTGAGGCGAGTTGTTGTCACCTACCAAAACGAAGGCGGTGAAGACTCCAGCCTTTATGCTGGAAGATTACAATACAACTTCTCGCAAGCACTGGAAACCAAATCGTTCCTCGGCGCGAGTTACCTACTCGAAGACCAAGGCGCTCAAGATTTTCATCTGTATGGAGCGGATTTCCTTCTATCTTTCGGCAATACAGGTAGGATTGTCGGGGAGTTTGCTCGTTCTAACAATGACTTGGTGACTGGTCGGGAAATCAATGGTAATGCTTACCGCCTAGAGGCTGTTGGTAACTTTGGTGGTTTCCAAGCGTCAGCCTACTACCGCGCAGTTGAGCCAGGCTTCGCCAACAATGCCACCTTTAGTTTTGTCGCCGGACAAACCCGCTACGGAGCGTCGGCTCTTGCCAAGATAACTGACACCACAAGCTTGATAGCAGCTTACGACTACGAAGAAAACTATGGAACCTCTCCGAGTCGAATTGTAGACTTTTTTGACTTATTCGATCCCCAGCCACAAGCACGTCCTGGTGAAAGCGTCAACAACGAACTCAGAACCTTCAGCGCCGGAATTCTACAAAAGCTGGGTGCTGCTGATTTGAGTTTGAGCTATGTTAACCGTTCTCGTGAAGACCGTGTGAGCGATCGCTTTGATGCGGATGCCGATCAGCTGGTATCCCGTCTGAAGCTGCCATTAACTCAAACTTTGACCTTCCAAGCTCTAAATGAACTCAATTTGGGCGACTCTGACCCACTGTATCCCAACCGCACAACTTTAGGGCTGGACTGGAAAGCCTTTCCAGGTGTGACATTACGATTGGCTCATCAGTTTTACGATGACACCAGCTTACTCCGAGGCAACTCGATCACCACCCTGGATACGATTGTTGACCATAAGTTTTCTGAAGATACCGCTCTGACAGGTCGTTATTCTGTGCTAAATGCATACAACGGCTTACAAGGTCAAGGCGCTGTGGGACTAAATCACAGGTGGGCGATCGCTCCTGGCTTACGCGCCAACGTCGGTTACGAATACATCTTCAAAAATATCTTCAACGGCACTGCTGCGGGTCCTCAGTACGAGCAATACTATGCGATTGGTCAATCAGCATCTACCCTAGGACTGTTTTCTGGTTCTGTTTACAGCCTGGGGTTGGAATATACTGATAATCCTAATTTCCAAGCAAGCACCCGATTTGAATATCGAGACGGAGATGAAGGGAATAACCTCGTCATCTCAGCAGCGGCTGCGGGTAAACTCACCCCCGCTTTAACTGCGTTAGTCCGGTTTCAACAAGCGGGTGAAGCAAATGTCTTTCTGCCGACTTCTGCCGGTATTAACGTTTCAGGAGTCAGATTCCAAGAACTCGGAGACACAGCCAACCTGAGAGTTGGTTTAGCTTACCGTGACCCTAGTAATGATAAGTTCAATGGTTTGCTGAAATACGAATGGCGTCAAAATTATGACTCAATTCCGGAAACTCAGCTCACAGGTTCTACAGCAACAGGTCATGTCTTTTCCGCAGAAGCCATTTACGCTCCTAACTGGCGATGGGAATTCTACGGCAAATATGCTCTGCGCAATGGTGTCACCTTCTTAGATGGCGAGAGATACGACGGTAGTGTCAACTTGGCGCAACTGCGGACAACTTACAGGCTGGGTTATCGCACCGACTTAGCCGTCGAAGGACGTTGGATTGGTCAAAACTCCAATAGCGGTACTGACTACGATGAATTCGGAGTTGCTGTAGAAGGTGGGTATTATTTGACACCAGACTTACGAATTGGTTTGGGCTACAGCTTTGGCAGTGTGGATGACCGCGACTTTACTGGCTACCGTTCTGAGGGTGGTTTTTACGTAAATATCAGCTTGAAGTTGAATGAGCTTTTGGGCGGTTTTGGATTGCAAAAGCCTGTACCCAAGCAGCAACAAGAGTCTGAAGTGTCACCAATATCTCAGTTACAACCTGACACGAGATCACAAACACCTCAAAGCAAACTCATTTCACGTTTGAAACAAACACAAGCGCCATCTGCAACTGAATCTCAGACACCTCAAAACAAACTTATTGAGCGTCTCAAACAGATACAAGCGCTAGCAGTTCCCCAAACCAATTCACAAAAGTCCAGAATCCTACAGCTAATTGACAGCCTCAGAAAACACCAGGCTTTAAGCGGTTTCCGAGGTGGAGAGGAGTGAGTGATGACCAATTTGAAAGTTCAGTGGCTACCAAATTTCAAGGGTGCTTTTACCAAAGTCAGGAAGAACAAAAGAAAAATTCCCAGGCAAATTTTTTATCTACTTCCTGTGAGTTTTTACCTTCTACCTTCAGATGTTGCATTCAGTCAGACACCCAAATTGGGCAATGAGGAACGGGGAATGGGGAATGTTTCACAACAACTACCCCCCTCATCTCCCTCATCCTTCCGGGTTGTAGTTAACAGCAATCAAGATGGTGATGTCAAACCGGATGAGCAACTGACTTTGCGGGAAGCAATTGAGGTTGTCAATGGTACGCTACCAGTTGAGCGACTCAGCAGTGGAGAAAAAGCGCAGATCCAACCAACGACTGGGGGGAGTCGCATCGAGTTTAATCTCCCTGCGGGTGCGACGGCTATCCAGTTACAGAGACAACTGCCAGATTTGGCATCTCCAGGATTAGTCATAGATGGTTCGACTCAGCCTGGATACGATGCTTCAACTTCAGCAACTGCTGAAATTGCCATCCCCGTTCCGCTGGTGGCGATCGCTCCCGCACCAAACACAGAAATCTTTCGCGGTTTGACTATTGTCGCAGATGGCGTAACAATTCGCGGCTTGAACCTTTACGGCTTCAATGCTAGCCCCATCAAGCAGCAACTCGGAAACCTGCTGATTTACGATGGCGTTCCTAAGCCAGTGACGCTGACGACACCGCCTGGGGATATTGTGATTTCCCATCGTTTGCCACCTCCCAACACCAAGAGACAGCAGCCCCCCAACGATGACTTTCCTTTTTATAACAGGGATGTTCCCCCGAAAAACGTTGTTATTGAAAACAATTGGTTGGGGCTGACGGTTGATGAAAGATTGCCCGATAATACATCGGCTTTCGGGATTTACGTTTTTAATTCCCAAGGGGCAACAATTCGGCGCAACCGTATTTATTACCACGAAGGCAGCGCGATTATTACTTCCGTTCGTGGGGAAAATACGGTAGTTAGCGAAAACATTATTGTTGGAAATGGGCTTGCTGGAATGCCGGATGCCTTACGGATAGAAGGTGTCGTTAACAAATCCCAAATTACAGGCAACTTAATTTGTGCCAATGATGGTGCTGGAGTGTATTTATTTAAACCAGAAGGGGATGTACGAATCCAAAATAACCGTATCACTTACAACGGCAGGCGTCTGCGCCGAGCAGCAGTTTACCTGATGGGTAGCAACCATCAGGTCATAGGTAACCAAATTGACAATCAAACTGGACCTGGGGTTGTCGTGTCGGCTTTTCCCAATACCAAGAGCAATATTATCCAAAACAACGGGTTTGCTGCACTCGAGGGCTTAAGTATTGACCTCAACACCGAACGAGATCCGGAAGACGTATACGACTTTCAACGGGGAGATGGTCCCAATCCTAAGCGAAATTCCCCTAACCGCCGTCAGGATACAGGTAATGCTGCCATTAACGCTCCGGAATTCACCACAAGAACGTTTGTTCCTGCTGGTAACAGTGTGACATTACAAGGAAAAGCTGACCCCAATTCTGAGGTGACGATTTATCGCCTCAGCGATTATCAAACAGGAAGACAGGCACTTTATCAACAAGGTTACGGAGCGTTAACGACTCCACTGACAACAACAAAGGTGGATGAAAAGGGTAATTTTAGCGTGGCGGTAGAAAATCTACAGGTTGGGGATATCGTGAGTGCGATCGCCACCGACCCCAGATACGGCACATCTGAACCCGCTGTTGGCGCCTTTATTGGCACAACAGGTGGCACAACAGGCACTTCACCCAACTCCGCCCCAGCAGGCAAACCACAGCAGATTCTGCCTCCGCAGTGTACTTCACGCCCCGCACCACCTGAACCACCAGCACCACCTGAACCGCCAGCACCACCCGAACCTATCCGGCTACGAGTACCGCGCAACGTTCACTTTGCTCTAGACAAATCTTTTATTAGTCAGGACAGTGCGGCTGTTCTCGATCGCGTGGCAGAAGTCTTGCAGCAATATCCATTCATCGTTATCGAATTACAAGGTCATACAGACCCCCGCGCCAGCGACGCATACAACCAAGCATTGGGTAGAAGACGGTCATTGTCTGTGAGAAATTATCTATTGCGTAAGGGTATCGCACCAGAACGGATGACCATCCGCTCGTTTGGCGAAAGCCAGAGGAAGGTTCCGGGTGGTACGGATGTTGTTGATTATGCGCGCGATCGCCGTGTTGAAATCATCTTTAGAGATGTCAGAGGTATTGAGCTGATTATTGAAGAACAAGAAGATGATTTACAAATTGAGAGGCGACGAGGCAGAAGATAGTCCAATCTATAGTCCAAACTCCATAGTTCACAGTCCACACGTCCAAAGTCTAGAAGCTCATGAAAGCTTTATTTCAGCACCTAAAAGCGATCGCCCCTAAGGGCAGTGCGCTGAGTCCCGAAGGGACACGCTACCGCGAACGCGCAATCGCCCCATCTTCTCGTTGGCTTTCGCGCCAAGTCTTTGAAGTAGATAGCCTGTCGGCAGGGCATAGGGAATTTGCTGTGGCTCATGTATTAAATAAAACTAAAAAAAAAGTTGTGCGTCTTCTCACTTTCAAGGGTACGCTTGCTACTCTGCTTTTCGCCTTGCCGCAGGTTCCAATAGTAGGGAACTTTTCAGGTGGCAAGGCGTTGGCGCAGACAACACCAGGCACTAGTTGTCCAGCTGGTACAACGGCACAAACCCTACAATGGACTCCAACCAACAACCTTGCAGGAATTGTTAGTCAGAACCTGAGCATTAACGGAATCAGCGCTACCCTCAGCTTTACTGAAAGCGCCTCTGGTCAAGTTATCGATCCAAGTGAAACATCCATTTCCTCAGCCTCAGATGTTTACGGTGGCATTCCTGGACCAAATCTAAGGTTCAATATCGGTCTTGATAGTCAAGATCCAAACTTGCCTTTTGACAGACCAGCGCCAGTCGGTAGTAGTGCGACCCTCACCATTAACTTTTCACAACCAGTCACCTTGGCATCCCCCCTCACTTTGTTAGATGTTGACCGAGCTGGGGCACGCGATACTATAAATAATATTGCGTATATTTACCAAGATAGAGTTACAGTGACAGCTGCCAATGGTAATACACCCGTCGGCGTGACGCTGGCTCCTGTTAGCCAACCTACGTATGTTAGAGTGACTGGCAACGTTGCAGAAGGCATCAACGAAAATGCTTTCCCTAACCAAAGCTTTGGTAATGTTACAGCTACGCCATCTGGTGCAGTGACTCGAATTCAGATTCTCTACCAGCCAGGAACAGAATTCGGTAACCCTTTACAGGATGAAACCATTGGTTTAGCTCAGATACAAATTTGTGTGCCGACGGGAACAGGTACAATTGGCGATACAGTCTACACCGACACCAACGGCAACGGCGTCCAAGACGCAGGAGAACCTG